>NZ_JBSGZI010000005.1:0-143709 GCF_053610945.1 Streptomyces sp. NPDC054849 | reverse complement strand
GATCAGGCCGGGCTCCGCCCTGATCGGCACGACACCCCCTAACCCGCCCATGTCCTGACCACATTCGACCGCCGGGCGACGTAACGTGATCGACTACTCCAACCGCGCACGGCGGTCTTGCCCCACGCTGTGACGAGGCCTACGTTCTACTCCCTACGCACTCCGTCTACGTGCGTAGAACTCGGCGTTCCCGTCGCGAGGAGCAGCTCATGGCCCAAGTCGTCCGCGCCGCGCTGGTCCAGGCCACCTGGACCGGAGACACCGAATCGATGATCGCCAAACACGAGGAGCACGCCCGCCGGGCCGCAGCCCAGGGTGCGAAGGTCATCGGCTTCCAGGAGGTGTTCAACGCCCCCTACTTCTGCCAGGTCCAGGAGCCCGAGCACTACCGCTGGGCCGAGGCCGTCCCCGACGGCCCGACCGTCCGCCGGATGCAGGACCTCGCCCGCGAGACCGGAATGGTGATCGTCGTACCGGTCTTCGAGCTGGAGAGCGCCGGCTTCTTCTACAACACCGCCGCCGTCATCGACGCCGACGGCACCTACCTGGGCAAGTACCGCAAGCACCACATCCCCCAGGTCAAGGGTTTCTGGGAGAAGTACTACTTCCGTCCGGGCAACCTCGGCTGGCCCGTCTTCGACACCGCCGTCGGGAGGGTGGGCGTCTACATCTGCTACGACCGCCACTTCCCCGAGGGCTGGCGCCAACTGGGCCTGGCCGGAGCCCAGCTGGTCTACAACCCGTCCGCCACCCACCGCGGCCTCTCCGCCTACCTCTGGCAGCTGGAACAGCCCGCCGCGGCCGTCGCCAACGAGTACTTCATCGCCGCCATCAACCGCATCGGCCAGGAGGAGTACGGCGACAACGACTTCTACGGCACCAGCTACTTCGTCGACCCGCGCGGCCAGTTCGTCGGCGACGTCGCCAGCGACAAGGAGGAGGAACTCCTCGTCCGCGACCTCGACTTCGACCTGATCAAGGAGGTCCGCGACCAGTGGGCCTTCTACCGCGACCGCCGCCCCGACGCCTACGGAGGGCTCGTACAGCCGTGACCAACCCGACCCCGCTCCACAACCGCCACCGCACCGTCCTGCCCGACTGGCTCGCGCTCTACTACAAGGACCCCATCGAGCTCACCCACGGCGAGGGCCGCCACGTCTGGGACGCCGACGGCAACCGCTACCTCGACTTCTTCGGCGGCATCCTCACCACGATGACCGCCCACGCCCTACCCGAGGTCACCAAGGCCGTCTCCGAGCAGGCCGGGCGGATCATCCACTCCTCCACCCTGTACCTCAACCGGCCGATGATCGAGCTCGCCGAGCGGGTCGCGGCCCTCTCCGGCATCCCCGACGCCCGCGTCTTCTTCACCACCTCCGGCACCGAGGCCAACGACACCGCCCTGCTGCTCGCGACGACGTACCGCCGCTCCAACCAGATCCTGGCGATGCGCAACAGCTACCACGGCCGGTCCTTCTCCACGGTCTCGATCACCGGCAACCGCGGCTGGTCCCCGACCAGCCTCTCGCCGCTCCAGACGTACTACGTGCACGGCGCGGTCCGCACCCGCGGCCCCTTCGCGCAGCTGGACGACACGGCCTTCACCGCCGCCGCCGTCGCCGACCTGGAAGACGTGCTCGGGCAGGCCCGCGGGGGAGTGGCCGCGCTCATCGCCGAACCCGTCCAGGGCGTCGGCGGATTCACCTCCCCTCCCGACGGCCTGTACGGGGCCTTCCGCGAGGTCCTGCGCCGCCACGGCATCCTGTGGATCAGCGACGAGGTGCAGACCGGCTGGGGCCGTACCGGCGACCACTTCTGGGGCTGGCAGGCGCACGCCCAGAACGGCCCGCCGGACATCCTCACCTTCGCCAAGGGCATCGGCAACGGCATGTCCATCGGCGGTGTCGTGGCCCGCGCCGAGGTGATGAACTGCCTGGACTCCCACTCCATCTCCACCTTCGGCGGTTCCCCGGTCACCATGGCGGCCGGCGTCGCCAACCTCGCGTACCTGCTGGAGCACGACCTCCAGGGCAACGCCCGCCGCGTCGGGGGCCTGCTCCTGGAGCGCCTGCGCGCCATCACCGCCACCGTGCCCGCCGTACGGGAGATCCGCGGCCGGGGCCTGATGGCGGGCATCGAACTGACGAAGCCGAGCACCGACGAGGCCGACCCGGACGCCGCCGCCGCCGTCCTGGAGGCCGCCCGCGAAGGCGGCCTGCTGCTCGGCAAGGGCGGCGGGCACAACACCAGCGTGCTGCGCATCGCGCCGCCGCTCTCCCTCACCGTCGCCGAGGCGGAAGAGGGCGCCGAAATCCTCGGACAGGCACTGCGCAGCATCGAGTAGGGGGACGCACATGAGCATCCGCACCCTGATCAGCGGCGGCCTCGTGGTCACCGCCTCCGACGAACTGCACGCGGACGTCCTCGTCGAGGACGGCCGTGTGGCGGCCCTGGCCGCACACGGCTCCGCGGCCGCCGGGGCCTGGACGGCCGACCGTACGATCGACGCGACCGGGAAGTACGTCATCCCGGGCGGGGTCGACGCGCACACCCACATGGAGCTGCCCTTCGGGGGCACCTCCGCCTCGGACACCTTCGAGACCGGAACCCGGGCCGCCGCCTGGGGCGGCACCACCACGATCGTCGACTTCGCCGTGCAGAGCGTGGGCCACTCCCTGCGCGAAGGCCTCGACACCTGGTACGCGAAGGCCGACGGCAACTGCGCCGTCGACTACGCCTTCCACATGATCCTCTCGGACGTCAACGAGGGCACCCTCAAGGAGATGGACCTCCTCGTCGGCGAGGGCGTCACCTCCTTCAAGCTCTTCATGGCCTACCCCGGCGTCTTCTACAGCGACGACGGACAGATCCTGCGGGCCATGCAGCGCGGGGCCTCGAACGGCGGGCTGATCATGATGCACGCCGAGAACGGCATCGCGATCGACGTCCTCGTCGAACAGGCACTGGCGCGCGGGGAGACCGACCCCCGCCACCACGGCGAGGTCCGCAAGGTGCTGCTGGAGGCCGAGGCCACCCACCGGGCGATCCAGCTCGCGCGGGTCGCCGGCGCCCCGCTCTACGTCGTGCACGTCTCGGCGGAGGAGGCGGTGGCCGAGCTGGCCGCCGCGCGCGACAAGGGCCTGCCCGTCTTCGGCGAGACCTGCCCGCAATACCTGTTCCTGTCCACCGACAACCTCGCGGAGCCGGACTTCCAGGGCGCCAAATACGTCTGCTCCACCCCGCTGCGCCCCCGTGAGCACCAGGCGGCCCTGTGGCGCGGCCTGCGCACCAACGACCTGCAGGTGGTCTCCACCGACCACTGCCCGTTCTGTTTCCGCGGTCAGAAGGAGCTCGGCCGCGGCGACTTCTCCAAGATCCCCAATGGGCTGCCGGGCGTCGAGAACCGGATGGACCTCCTCCACCAGGCCGTCCTGGACGGGCACATCAGCCGCCGCCGGTGGATCGAGATCGCCTGCGCCACCCCGGCCCGGATGTTCGGCCTCTACCCCCAGAAAGGCACCATCGCGCCGGGCTCCGACGCCGACATCGTCCTCTACGATCCGCACGCCGAGCAGGTCATCTCCGCCGAGACCCACCACATGAACGTGGACTACTCGGCGTACGAGGGCAAGCGGATCACCGGACGCGTCGACACCGTGCTCTCGCGCGGCGAACTCGTCATCGACCAGCGCGAATTCACCGGCCGGGCCGGCCACGGGGTCTTCGTCCCCCGCTCCACCTGCCAGTACCTGTAAGCGTCAAGGAGCCGCCCCATGGACTTCGGCCTCGTCCTGCAAACCGACCCGCCCGCCTCGCAGGTGATCAGCCTCATGCGCCGCGCCGAGCGCAACGGCTTCCGCTACGGCTGGACCTTCGACTCCGCCGTGCTGTGGCAGGAGCCGTTCGTCATCTACAGCCAGATCCTGGAGCACACCCGCAAGCTGCACGTCGGACCCATGGTCACCAACCCGGGCACCCGCACCTGGGAGGTGACCGCCTCCACCTTCGCCACCCTCAACGACATGTACGGCAACCGCACCGTCTGCGGGATTGGCCGTGGGGACTCGGCGATGCGGGTCGCCGGGCGCAAACCCAACACCCTGGCCCGCCTCGGCGAGGCCATCGACGTCATCCGTGACCTGGCGGAGGGCCGCGAGGCACTGGTCGACGGCAATCCGGTCCGCCTGCCGTGGGTCCGCGACGGCCGGCTCCCGGTGTGGATGGCGGCGTACGGGCCCAAGGCGCTGGCGCTGGCCGGCCAGAAGGCGGACGGGTTCATCCTCCAGCTCGCCGACCTCTACCTCACGGAGTGGATGGTCAAGTCGGTCCGGGAGGCGGCCGTGGCGGCCGGCCGGGACCCGGATGCCATCACCATCTGCGTGGCGGCCCCCGCGTACGTGGGTGACGACCTCGCGCACGCCCGTGACCAGTGCCGGTGGTTCGGCGGGATGGTCGGCAACCACGTCGCCGACCTGGTCTCCCGCTACGGCGAGCACTCCTCGATGGTCCCGGACGAGCTGACCGAGTACGTCAAGGCCCGCCAGGGCTACGACTACAGCCACCACGGCCGTGCCGGGAACCCGTCCACGGACTTCGTCCCCGACGAGATCGTCGACCGCTTCTGCCTGCTGGGGCCGCCCGAGGCCCACATCGAGAAGCTGCGGGCCCTGCGCGACCTCGGCGTCGACCAGTTCGCCGTGTACGACATGCACGACGCGCGGGAGACCACGATCGACGCGTACGGCCAGCACGTCATCCCGGTCCTGCGGGACTGACCCGTTGCCCGGCCGGTACCACCCCGGGTACCGGCCGCCCGGTACGGAGGACGGCCCAGCCCTTCCTGCGCCCCAGCCTTCCTGCGCCCCAGCCTTCCTGCGCCCAGCCCCTCCTGCGCCCAGCCCCTCCTGCGGCCCGGGCCGGCGCCGGCCGGGAGTGGCGCCCGGGGCGGTTCACCCGGTGGCCACCCGGTGTCCGCACTGCCGTCCGGGACCGACGGTGGGGTTTGTCGGCCGGGCGTGCTTTGCTGGGGGAATGATCGATGAGTTCCTGGCCCATGGCCTGTCCGATGTGGAAGAGGCCGTCCGCAAGGCGGCGGCGGTCGAGATCATGCCGAGATTCAGGCAGCTCGCCGAGCACGAGGTCGACGAGAAGAGCGGCCCGCACGACCTGGTGACCATCGCCGACCGCAAGGCCGAGGAGCACCTCACGGCCTCCCTGACGCGGCTGCTGCCCGGATCCGCGGTGGTCGGCGAGGAGGCCGTGCACGCGGATCCCCTGGTGTACGCGGCGCTGCGCGAGGACGCCCCGGTGTGGATCGTCGACCCCGTCGACGGCACCCGCCAGTTCGTGAACGGCGAGCCCGGTTTCTGCACGCTGGTCGCGCTGGCCCGGCGCGGGGAGATCCTCGCCTCCTGGACCTTCGCCCCGGCACTGGAGGAGCTGGCGACCGCCGTGCGCGGGGAGGGCGCGTACGTCAACGGCGAGCGGATCCACAGCGGTTCGCCCGAACCCGGCGCCGACCTGCGGGTCGCCATCGCCCACCCGCTCTACACCTCCGACGAGAACAAGCGGACGCTGGCCCGGCTGGACGTGCCCGGGGTCGCGGCCAGGCCGTGCGGCTCCGCGGGCCTGGAGTACCTGAAGGTGGCCCGCGGCGAGATGGACGGCCTGGCCTTCACCTGGCCCTCGGCCTGGGACCACGCGGCCGGGCTGCTGCTGGTCGCCGAGGCCGGCGGGGCGCAGAGCACGGTCGACGGGGTCCCCTTCCGGGTGGACCGGGACAACGCCCTGCCGTTCGCGGTCGGGCGGGACGAGGCCACCGCGGTCCGCATCCGGGAGCTGCTGCGGGGCGCGTAGGGGTGTCCGGCCCGCCGCACGCGGCGGAATATCCTGGGGGCGCAGGCGCCGCCGGAAACGAAGGAGTCGCAAGTGCCGTCGATTCTCGATGTGGTCGTGGTGGGGGCGGGGCCCAACGGGCTGACGGCCGCCGTCGAGCTGGCGCGGCGCGGCTTCTCGGTGGCCGTTTTCGAAGCCGCCGACACGGTGGGCGGAGGGGCCCGGACCGAGGAGCTCACCCTCCCGGGCTTCCGGCACGACCCCTGTTCGGCGGTGCACCCGCTCGGCTCCGGCTCCCCGGTCTTCGCCACCATGCCGCTGAAGCGGTACGGGCTGGAGTGGCTGCACCCCCCGCTGCCCATGGCACACCCCTTCGACGACGGCACGGCCGCCGTCCTCTCCCGCTCGGTCGCGGAGACGGCGGCGTCCTTCGGTGCGCGTGACGCGGGGGCCTACCGCCGTCTGGTCCGGCCGTTCATCGGTAAATGGGACACCCTGGCGCGCGACTTCATGTCCCTGCCGAACACCGCGCTGCCCCGGGACCCGGTCACCCTCGCCCGCTTCGGGCTCACCGGGCTGCCGCCCTCGACCTGGCTCCTTCGCCGCTTCCGCGACGAACGGGCCCGGGCGTTGTTCGCGGGACTCGTGGCGCACGTCATCGCACCGCTCGGCGGCATCGCCACCGGCGCCATCGGCCTGGTCTTCGCACTGGCCGCGCACGCGAACGGCTGGCCGCTGCCGCGCGGCGGCTCGCAGTCCGTCTCCGACGCGCTCGCCGGGTACCTGCGCGACCTCGGCGGCACGATCCACACCGGGTTCGAGGTCAAGCGGCTCGACGACCTCCCGCCCGCCCGCGCCTACGTCTTCGACACCTCGCCGACCGCGCTGGCCCGGATCGCCCGTCTGGGGCGCGTCTACGACGGCTACCGGTACGGCGCCTCCGTGTTCAAGATCGACTACGCCCTGGACGGCCCGGTCCCGTGGACGGCCGAGGAGCCGCGCCGCGCCGGCACCGTCCAGATCGGCCCGCGCACCCGCGACATCGACGCCGCCGTGCAGCTCGCCTCCGGTGGCCGGGCCCCCCGCAACCCCTTCCTCATCACGGCGCAGCCCAGCCTGGTCGACCCCGGCCGGGCGCCCGAGGGCAAGCACGTGTTCTGGGCGTACGGGCACGTCCCGGCCGGCTGGGACGGCGACCTCACCGACGCCGTCGAACGCCAACTGGAGCGCTTCGCCCCCGGCTTCCGCGACCTCGTACTGGCCCGCGCCACGGCGGGCCCGCCCCAGATCGCCGCCCGCAACCCCAACTACATCGGTGGGGACATCGCCTGCGGAGCCGCCTCCGGGCTCCAGCTCCTGCTGCGCCCCAAGCTCTCCCTGTCCCCGTACACGACACCTCACCCGGCGGTCTTCCTCTGCTCCTCGGCGACCCCGCCGGGACCGGGCGTGCACGGCATGTCCGGGCACAACGCCGCCAAGGCGGTCTGGCGCCACCTGCGAAAGGACTCGTGATGGTCCGCATCACCCTGGTCCGCGGCGACATCACCGCAGAGAAGGCCGACGCGATCGTCAACGCGGCCAACTCCTCGCTGCTGGGCGGCGGCGGGGTCGACGGCGCCATCCACCGGCGGGGCGGGCCGGAGATCCTCGCGGCCTGCGAGGACCTGCGGCGCTCGCACTACGGCAAGGGCCTGCCGACGGGCCGGGCGGTCGCCACCACGGCCGGGCGTCTCGCCGCCGAGCACGTCATCCACACGGTGGGCCCGGTCTGGTCGCGCGACGAGGACCGGTCGGAGCTGCTGGCCTCCTGCTACCGCGAGTCGTTGCGCGTCGCCGACGAGCTGGGGGCCCGTACGGTCGCCTTCCCGGCCATCTCCACCGGCGTCTACGGCTGGCCCATGGACGACGGGGCGCGGATCGCCGTGGAAACGGTGCGGGCGGCCCGTACGGCGGTGCAGGAGGTGCGGTTCGTCCTGTTCGACGCCGCCGCCCACGCGGCCTTCGAAGCGGCGGTCGAAGCCTCCCGGTAGGGCGTACGCGGATCCGTCAGGGTGATCGTCTCGATGCTCCCGGGTGGGGCCGCGGGTACGTTCTGGACTGCTTGACGCTGCCGTACGCGAAGCTCGATTCGATCGAGGCGATGCCGGGGATCGCATGGATCCGGTGGCGCACCAGGGCTTCGTACGCTTCGAGGTCCTCGATGACGACCCGGAGCAGGTAGTCGCTGCTGCCCGCCATCAGGTAGCAGTCCTGGATGTGCTCGATGACCGCGACGTGCTCTTCGAACAGCCGCACCGCCTCCGCCGTGTGGCGCTCCAGGCGGATCCGGACGAAGACGGTGACCGGGAGCCCGAAGGCGACCTGGTCGACCATGGCCGTGTAACCGCGGATGAGGCCCGCCTCCTCCAGGCGTCGCACCCGGCGCAGGCAGGGCGACGGGGACAGCCGGACGCGGTCGGCCAGGTCCTGGTTGGACAGCCGCCCGTCGGCCTGCAATTCCCGGATGATCTGCAGATCGACTGCGTCCATGGCCACTCCTTGGCAGATTCTGCCCCAAACGTATGTCCGAGCGGCAGAACTGGCAATCGGCTGCCCCGGCGTAAGCCCTAACGTTGCCACCGAAACGGACCGGACCGGTCCGGGTCTCAGAGGCTGGAGCAATTCCTTGGTCGCGACGCACACCACCCGGGCGACCCCGCCTCCCGATGCGGCGGGCCCGCGGGCCGGACACCCCGGCCGGCGCGGGCTCTCCCCGCAGGCCGAAGGCATGCTGGCACTCCTGGTGACCGTGGCGATCTGGGCGGCCTTCGCGCTCAGCGCCCGGGCCCTGAGCGCCTCCTCGCTGCTGCCCGCCGACGCGGCCCTGCTGCGCTTCGGCGTCCCCCTCGTCGTCCTGTTCCCCGCCCTGTGGCGGCGCCGTCGCCGCATCGCCGCGGTACGGCCGGGCGCCGCAGCCAAGATCATCTGCGGCGCGGGGGTGCCCTTCTTCCTGGCCGCGATGCACGGCGGCGCCCTGACCTCCGCGGCCTTCGTGGGCTCGATCGTCCCCGGGATGGTCCCGCTGTTCGTCTCCGCGATCATGATCCGCCGCGGGCACGCCGTGCCCCGGGGGACGCAGGCGGTCGGACTCGCGCTGATCGCCGCGGGCGTCGTCGCCCTCGTGTGGCGCTACGTCGTTCCCGTGGACACGGACGTGCTCGCCGGCTCCGGCACGCTCCTGGTGGCCAGCGGACTGTGGGCCCTCTACACGGTGGGACTGCGCGAGGTGGACCTCGATCCCGTCGGATCGATCGGCCTGTTGTGCCTGCCCTCCTTCGCCGTGGTCGCAGTCCTGGTCCTGACCGGGATGCTCCCCACCGGCATCGCCCACGCCGCGGGCAGCGACATCGCGCTGTTCCTGGTGGTCCAGGGGCTCGGAGTGGGACTGTGCGCGGGCCTGCTGTACGCCTTCGCCATCCGCAGGCTGGGCGCCGAGCGCAGCTCCGTCGTCGGCAGCCTCAGTCCCGTCGCCGTCGTCCTGCTCGCCATCCCGCTGCTCGGCGAAGCGCCGACCCTCGCCGTGCTCGTCGGCGTCCCCCTCATCACCGCCGGCGTCGTCCTCGCCAACCGCCGCCCCCGACCCGAGGTTCCCGCAGATGCTTGAGCTCCTCCCCCCGCCGCCCACCGACCCGCTGTGGGACCTGACCTACGAGTTCGGCGGCGACGAGCGGCCCGAACGCCTGAACCTGGTCCTCGGCGTCTACCGGGACCAGACCGGCACCACGCCCGTCATGACCGCGGTGCGCGAGGCAGAGATCCGCCTGGCGGAGCGCTCCGAGTCCAAGGAGTACCGCGGGCTCTCCGGCAACGCCGCCTTCAACCGCTCCCTGCTGGACCTGGTCCTGGGCGCGGACGGGCCGGCCGACCGGGCCGCGGCCGTCCAGACCGTCGCGGGCTCCGGCGCGCTGCGGCTGCTGGCCGACCTGATCTGCCGGACCCGCCCGGGCACCACGGTGTGGATCAGCGACCCGGCCTACGTCAACCACCGGCCCATCTTCGAGGCCGCCGGGCTGAAGGTCCGTACGTACGGCTGGCGCGACGCCGAGGGCGGCTTCGACACGGCGGGCGTGCTGCGGGAACTGCGGGAGGCGCGTCGGGACGACGTCGTCCTGCTCCAGGGGTGCTGCCACAACCCGACGGGCGTGGACCCCCTGCTGGACGACTGGGAGGCGCTGGCCGAGTCGGCGGTCCGCGGCGGCTGGGTCCCCTTCGTCGACCTCGCCTACCACGGGCTCGGCGACGGCCTGGAGGCCGACCTGCTGGCCACGCGGATGCTGGCGGCGCGCGTGCCGGAACTGCTGATCGCCGTGAGCTGCTCCAAGAACTTCGGCCTCTACAGTGACCGCGTCGGCTGCGCGATCGTGCTCGGCGCCTCGCGCCAGGCCGTCCGGCACGCGGAGACGGCCCTGCAGAACGCCGCACGGACGCTGTACTCGATGCCGCCCGAGCACGGTGCGGCCGTCGTGACCACGATCCTGGAGGACGAGGCGCTCCGGGCCGCATGGCGTGCGGAACTGGATGTCATGCGGGGCCGGATCATGGCCAACCGTGCCGATCTGACGGCTCACTTGAGCACGCTCGGGTGTGCGGAGCAGGCGCGGTCGCTGGCGCGGCAGAAGGGGATGTTCTCGATGCTGCCGCTGACGACGCACCAGATGCTCCGGCTGCGCAGGCAGTACGCCATCTACGGCACGACCTCGGGGCGGATCAACATCGCGGGGATCCCGGCCCACCGCATCCCCTGCCTCGCCCAGGGCATCGCCGCGGTCCTCGACCCGGCCGGCGCACCCCGGCCGGTCCAGCGCGCCTGAGGCGTTCTTCCGGCCGGATCCGCACGACACGCCTCGGAGGCGGCTCCCCCCCGCCCGCCCTCGGCGCGGCGTGACGGCCCCCGCCAACTCCCCGCTCCGGCACGACGCTTAGGGTGACGTGGATCAACTCATCGGTTGATCCGGGGATCGGGGGGAGAGACCGATGGGCAACGCCACCGAGGTGTTCCGGTCACTGCAGGCGGACGACCCGCCGACGGTGGCGGGCTACCGCCTCGCGGCCCGGCTCGGCGCGGGCGGGATGGGCCGGGTCTACCTGTCGCACACCCAGGGCGGGCGCCCGGTGGCGATCAAGGTGGTACGGCCGGAACTGGCCGAGGACCCGGCGTTCCGGCGGAGGTTCCGCCGTGAGGTGGAGGCGGCCCGGCGGGTCCGGGGGGCCTACACCGCCGAGCTGATCGACGCCGACGCGGACGGGACGCCGCCCTGGCTGGCCACCCTGTACGTGCCCGGGCCCTCGCTGACCGAGGCCGTCGCCCGGCGCGGACCGCTGCCGGTGCCCGCGCTGCTGTGGCTGATGGCGGGGGTGGCCGAGGCGCTGCAGGCCATCCACGGCTCCGGGATCGTGCACAGGGACCTGAAGCCGTCGAACGTGCTCCTGGCCGCCGACGGGCCCCGGGTGATCGACTTCGGCATCTCGCTGACCTCCGGCACCACCGCGCACACCGCCACGGGCGGCGCCATCGGCACGCCCCAGTTCATGGCCCCCGAGCAGGCGTCGGCGGGCGAGGTCACCGCCGCCACCGACATCTTCGCCCTGGGCCAGACGGCGGCGTTCGCGGCGCTGGGCGAGCCGCTGTACGGGGACGGCCCCTCGGTCAGCGTGCTGTACCGGATCGTGCACTGCGAACCCGACCTGTCCCGGCTGCCGGAGCCGTTGCGTCCGCTGATCGCCCGCTGCCTGGCCGCGGATCCGCAGGAGCGGGCCACTCCGGCGGAGATCGTGGCCTGGTGCAGGCAGCGGCTGGGCACGGACGCCGACGCGGGCGCCGGCCCGGCCGTCTGGCGTGAGGTGGCGGGCCCGGAGGCGGCGATCCCGGCGCCCGTCCCGGACCTCACTCCGGTGCGCACGGCGCCGCTGGTCCCGCGGACGACAGAGCCGTCGGAGGGGGACGACCCCGTGCTGGTCTGGCGGCCGCCGCAGGCGGCGCAGCTCGAACCGCAGGAACGGCGGGCGCGCAGGCGGCGCACCGCGCTGATCACCGCCGCGGCGCTGACGGCGGGGGCGGTGCTGCTGGCAGGCCTGACCTGGATGGTCATGGAGGCGGCGGACGGTTCCCGCGACCAGGCCCGCGGCGCACGGTCGACGCCCGGTGCCGGGGCGTCCGCACGGTCGTCGACGTCCGCACAGCCGTCGGCGGCGTCCTCGGCGGCCGCGGCCACGCCGGGGGCCGGTGGACGGACGCCGGGGACGCCGCCCACCTCCTCGGGCCCGCCCGAGCCGCAAGCCGTCCCCTACCCCGGACGGCTGCTGGGCGACATCAACTCGGTGGACGTCAAGGACGGGATGCCCCGCATGGATCGCAAGGGGGACATCCGCCTCAACTGCAAGGACCAGAAGACCGGTTGCACCCTGGAGAGCGACACCAGTGTGATCGCCGGTATCCCCGGCCGGCCGCCGGGCTCCCTCCTGGGGTGCGAGATCCTTCTCGAGCACGCCGACGAACGGAGCTTCCCGCTGTCCTCGGCGGCCGCCGGCAGTGGGATCTGCGTCAAGCACCCCTCGGGGGACGTCGCCCTGCTGGTGGTCCAGAGCAAGGAGACCGCGCAGGTGAAGGGCGTGCCCAATCTCGTCGCCGTGGACATGACCGTATGGCCGGCGGCCTGACGGGCCCGACCGGGTCCGGCCCTGACGGTCCGCAGCGCGCGCAAGGCCGGTGCACACAAGACAGTCCCCGGCAGTCAGTCGATTCCATGAGCCATCCGCCGTCGCCGATGGCTCCCGTGGTTCGACACGTACTGCCGGGGGCCTGGCCAGAGCCTGGATAAGGGTCACGCGGGCCTGAGGACGTCTCCAAAGGCGGGTGCGGCTCTTTCCGGTGATCCGGTGTATTGATGAGTTTCCTCCCTATTTGTCCGAAGTCAAGACCTGGGGCGGACGTAGTCTGAAAGAAATCCGCGTCGCGCTCGGCACGAGCCTGACGGAAGGTGTTCCGCCATGACCGCAGGGCCGGTTCCCCATGGTTCACGCGGGCTCGGTGCCACGGTCTGGGCGCCCGAGACGGTCACCGACGACCCGTACAACGCCCAGACGCCGTCGGCCGCGCTCGCCGAGCCGGTCACGCCCGTGGGGGCCTTCTTCGTACGCGACCACTTCGGTGTCCCGCCGACCGCACCCGGCCGGTGGCGGCTTCGGGTCGGCGGCGCCGCGGCGGCTCCCTTCGGCATCGACTACGACGAGCTGCTCGCGATGGAGCACCGGGAACTCGACGTCGTGGTGGAATGCGCCGGCAACGGCCGCAGCCTGATGACGCCCCGCCCGCCCGGCCTGCCATGGAGCCAGCAGGCGGTGGGCTGCGCGCGCTTCGCGGGAGTCCCCTTCCGCTCCCTGGCCGACCGGGCCCGTATCGAGCCGGCGGCCGTGGAGATCGTCTTCACCGGAGCCGACTCCGGCACGGTGCACGGCCACCGCACGGCCTTCGAACGCAGCCTGCCGCTCGCCGTGGCCCTGCACCCGGACACCCTCCTCGCCACCCGCATGAACGGCGAGCCGCTCACCCCCGGACACGGGGCGCCCGTCCGCCTGGTGGTCCCCGGCCGGTATGCGGTCGCCGACGTGAAATGGCTGGTCGGTGCGCGGGCCGTGACCCACTCGTTCACCGGGTTCTTCCAGGCCGAGGAGTACCGGTACGTCGACTCGCGCGGCACCCCCGAGGGGCCCGTGACGACCGTGCGGGTCAAGTCGCTGATCAACGAGCCGGAGCCGGACGAGGCCGTGCGCCGCGGCCACGAGACCCTCGTGCGCGGCCGGGCCTGGTCGGGCGGCGGTGTGCCCGTACGGAGTGTCGAGGTGCGGGCCGTGTACGAGGAGGACGACAGGGACGGCGACCGGGGCTGGCACCAGGCCGTCCTCGATCCGCCGGCCGGCCGCTACGGCTGGAGCGGCTGGTCCTACCGGTGGACGCCGGATCGGCCCGGCCCGTACCGGCTGCTCTCCCGTGCGACCGACGCCCGCGGCGACACGCAGCCGTCGCAGGCCCCGTGGAATGCCCATGGCTACGGCTGCAACCCCGTGGCCTGCGTCGACGTGGTGGTCGTGTGAACGGTTCACGGGCCGTGATCGGGATCGTGACCACCGAGGGCTCGGCGACACCGGCCATCTCCCGTGTCGCTCGCCGAACCGCCCACGTCACCGGACCCCTTTCGCCGGACACACAGCCCCGTGCCCACGCCTCGGATAGGGTGAATCGGTAGGAATCAGGCCCCCCGGGGTGAGGTCGGTGCGTTGGACACTTACCAGTCGACGAGCGAGGTGCCGGACGGGCCCGCGGCGACCGTCGGGTACGCCGGCGTGCTCCGCGAGCTGCTGCCCATCGCCTTGTGGCGGGAGGACGCCGAGGGGCGCATCGTGGAGTGGTCGCTGGCCGCCCAGGAGCTGCTCGGGCACCGACCCGAGGACATCATCGGCCGCCTCGGCACCTCGGTGCTCGTCCCCGAGCCCAATCACGGCCTCGCAGACCAGCTGACCCGGCGGGTCCAGGCGGGCGAGACCGTCGTCGGCACCCTGCCCGTGCGCCACCGCGACGGCCATCGCGTCCCGATGGAGATGTGGATCGTTCCCGCGGTCGACGCACAGGGCCGGACGGGGGCCATGCTCATCGCCGTGGAGACCTCCGAGGTCCTTCACATGCGGGACTCGCTCGCCGCCCTCCAGAGCCTCTTCACGCAGTCGCCCATCGGCCTCGCCACCCTCGGCCCCGACCTGCGGTTCCTCCGGGTCAACGACGCACTCGCCCGGATGAACGGCGTCTCCGCCGCCGACCACCTCGGCAAACGGCTCACCGAGGTGGTGCCGGGGGTCAACGCCGTGGCCCTGGAGGCGACGATGCGGCAGGTCCTCGACCGGGGCACCGCCGTCGTCGACGTCCGCCGCACCGGGCGGACCCCCGCCGACCCCGCGCACGACCGGACCTGGTCCTGCTCGTACGCCCCGCTGCTGGACGGGTCCGGCCGGCCCCTCGGCCTGATCGCCTCCCTCATCGACATCACCGAGAGCCAGCGGGCCCAGGCCGATGCGGAACGGGCCCAGCACCGGTTCGCCCTGCTGGCGGAGGCGGGCACCCGCATCGGCACGACCCTGGACCTCCACCAGACCGCCCAGGAGGTCGTGGACGTGCTGGTACCGCAGCTCGCGGACTCGGCCGACGTCCAGCTCCTCGAAGCGGTACTGGGCCCCGACGAGGCGGCGGCGCCCGCGCCCTCCGCGCGCGGTGTGCTGCGCCGTCTGGCGGCCCACTTCCCCGACCCGGCCGCCCCCACCGCGAAACTCGCCGCCGGACAGACCTTCCAGATCCCGATGGGCTCGGTCTACGAGCAGGTGATCGACGAGGGCCGGCCCATGAACCTCTACCTCGACGACATCCCGGCCCTGATCACCTCCCCGCGCGCCGACGCGCTGCGCGGCTACCTCGCCACCCTGGGATCGGCGCGCATGGTCCCGCTGGTCGCGCGCGGCACGGTGCTCGGCGCGGTCGCCGTGACCCGGACCCGCGACCGGGAGCCCTTCGACGAGCAGGACTGCGTCCTCGTCGACGAACTGGTGGCCCGCGCGGCCCTGAACATCGACAACGCCCGGATGTACACCCGCCAGCGGCAGGCGGCCCTGACCCTGCAGCGCAGCCTCACCAACAGCGCGCTGCCCGAGGTCCCCGGCCTCGAACTCACCGGGCGCTACCTGCCCGCCAGCGACCACGACGTCGGCGGTGACTGGTTCGACGCCATCCCGCTGCCCGGCGGCCGGACCGGGCTGGTCATCGGGGACGTCATGGGCCACGGGATCCACGCGGCGGCCGTCATGGGCCAGCTGAGGACGGCGGTACGGACCCTCGCGCGCCACGACGTGCCCCCGGCGCAGCTGCTCCGCTCGCTCGACGCCGTGGTGACGGACCTGGGCGAGGACGAGATGGCGACCTGCGTGTACGCCGTCCACGACGCGTCGTCGGGCGCGTGCGTGATCGCCCGAGCCGGCCACCCGCCGCCCGCCGTGGTCACCACCGGGGGCACCGTCACCTTCCTCGACGGGCCGCCCGGGACCCCGCTGGGCGCGGGCGGGCGGGACTTCCGGACCGAGGAACTGCTGCTGCCCGCAGGAAGCCTGCTCGTGCTGTACACCGACGGCCTCATCGAGGCCCGGGACCGGGACCTCGACCAGGGCATGGACGAGCTGGCGCAGGCACTGCGCGGGCCGGAGCAGCCGCTGGACGAACTGTGCGACGGGATCCTGCGCCGGCTCCTGCCGTGCGCCCAGCAGGACGACGTGGCGGTACTGCTGGCGCGCACCAGGCCCGTGTGACCCGGCGCGGGCGAACGGCACGGCGCGGGCCCTTCGGGATCACCAGGCCAGGTCCTCCAGCGCGTCCAGGTCCACCGGGGCCGGAGCCTGCGGCTCCGCGCCCCCCGTCAGCGGCAGCTCGGCCCAGATGACCTTGCCGCGGTCGGTGTAGCGGGTGCCCCACCGGTCGGCGTACTGCGCGACGAGGAACAGCCCGCGTCCGCCCTCGTCGGTGGTGGCGGCGTAGCGCAGGTGGGGGGAGGTGCTGCTGCCGTCGGAGACCTCGCAGATGAGGCTGCGGTCGCGCAGCAGGCGGACCCGGATCGGGGCGCTCCCGTACCGGATGGCATTGGTGATCAGCTCGCTGAGGATCAGCTCCGTGGTGAAGGAGAGGTCCTCCAGTCCCCAGGCGGTGAGCTGCGCCGAGCCCGCGTTGCGTACCCGCGAGACGGCCGAGGGTTCGCCGGGAACCTCCCACTCGGCGATCCGCTCGGCCTCCAGCCGCCGCGTGTCGGCGATCAGCAGGGCGATGTCGTCCTCCGGCACCGGGAAGAGCATCGCGGCGAGCACGTCCGCGCAGGCCTGGTCGGGGCTGCGGCCCGGCTGCGCCAGGGTGTCGCCCAGCAGGCGCAGACCGGTGTCGAAGTCCCGGTCGCGGTCCTCCACCAGGCCGTCGGTGAACAGTACGAGCCGGCTCCCCTCGGGGAGCAGGAACTCGGTGGCCTCGAAGGGCATGCCTCCCACGCCGAGCGGCAGCCCGGCCGGGAGTTCGGGGAACTCCACGCCGCCGTCGGGATGGATCAGCGCCGGCCCGGGGTGACCGGCGCTGGCCATCGCACACCGCCCGGACACCGGGTCGTAGACCGCGTAGAGGCAGGTGGCACCGGTGATCCCGGCCGCCTCCGCCACGCCGTCCGAGGCGCCGTCGTCGTCCTCCATGCCCCCGGTCTCGTCCTGGTCGATCCGGTTGATCAGCTCGTCCAGGTGTCCCAGCAGCTCGTCGGGCGGCAGGTCCAGGGTGGAGAAGTTGTGCACGGCGGTCCGCAGCCGGCCCATGGTGGCCGCGGCGTGCAGCCCGTGCCCGACGACGTCGCCGACGACCAACGCCACCCGGGCGCCCGGCAGCGGGATCACGTCGAACCAGTCCCCGCCCACCCCCGCCGTCGCCGGCAGATAGCGGAAGGCCACGTCCACGGCGTTCTGGTCGGGCAGCACCCGCGGCAGGAGGCTGCGCTGGAGCGTCACGGCCATCGCGTGCTCGCGGGTGAAGCGGCGGGCGTTGTCGATGGAGACGGCGGCGCGGGCCGCCAGCTCCTCCGCGAACGAGAGGTCCTCGTCGCCGAAGGCCTCCGGGGTGTCGGCCCGCCAGAAGTTGGCCATGCCCAGGACCACGCCCCGCGCCTGGAGCGGTACGGAGATCAGCGAGTGGAGCCCGTAGCCGAGGGCCTCACGGGTCCCGGTTTCGTCCTGGGCCCGCCAGCCCATGGCCGCGTTCAGATCGGCCGCGAGCACCGCGCGCCCGGCGTCCAGGGCCGCCGCCATCGGAGCCGTGGGCACGACGAACCGGATGAGGTCGCCGACCGGCTGGAGCGGCGAGTCGGTGCGGACCCCGCTGATGGCCGCCCGGCGCATCTCGGTGTACACGCGGGCAGCCGGCGCGGGCTCGTCACCGTGAAGCACCGGCTCCAGCAGCTCCACCGTGACGAAGTCCGCGAAGCGGGGGACGGCCACCTCCGACAGCTCCTCGGCGGTCCGCACCACGTCGAGAGTCGTACCGATCCGCACCCCGGCGTCGTACAGCAGCTGGAGCCGGCTGCGGGCCACCTCGGCCCGGCCGGAGAGCGCCGCGAGCTCGGTGGAGTCGCGCAAGGTCACGACGTTGCCCGTGGGGAGGCCGTCGTACTGCTTCGTGGGCCGTACGTTGACCGCGAGCAGCCGGTCGCCCGCCAGGTGCACGTGGTCCGTGACGACCCGGCCGGAGGCGAGCAGTTCCGTGGTGCGGGGGTCGAGGCCGAGGGCGGCGACGCGGTGCCCCTCGGCGTCGGGCGGCAGGTCGAGGAGCCGGCGGCCCTCGTCGTTGGCCAGCACGAGCCGCTTGTCGGCGCCGATGATGAGCACGCCCTCGCGCACGGCGTGCAGAACGGCTTCATGGTGTTCGTTCATCCGGGTCATCTCGGCGGCGCCGAGGCCGCGGGTCTGGCGCCGCACCCGGCGGCTGACCAGGGCGGCGCCGGCGGTTCCGAGGAGCAGGCCGCCCGCGGCGGCGCCGAGCAGGAGCGGGAGCTGGCCCTCGACGACCTGGGAGACGTTCTCCACCTCGATGCCGGTGCCGACCAGGCCGACGATGGCGCCGTCGGCGTCCCGCACGGGGACGATGGCCCGGACGGCGTTGCTCGGCTCGCCCGTGAAGGTCTCGGTGAAGGCCTGCCCGGCGAGGGCGCGGGACAGGTCGCCGGTGGTCCGCTGGCCGATCAGCTCGGGCCGCGAGTCCGTGTAGCGGATCCCGTCGGTGCCCATCACGGCGATGAAGTCGAGGCCCGACGCCTCCCGGGCGCCCTCGGCCAGCGGCTGGAGCTCGGCGGTCGGATCCGCCGACTTCAGCGCCTGCGCGAGACCCGGGGCGTGGGCGAAGGCCTCGGCGGCCGCGAGCGAGCGGTGGCGCGCGTCGCGCTCGCTGTCGTACCGGGCCTGGACCACGAGGGCCGCCGCCGCAGCGGTGATCAGCAGCACGACGATCAGCGCCTGGAGGGCGAAGACCTGACCGGCGACGCTCTGCACCCCCCGGGACAGGCGAGCGAGCAGGCGCGAGCCCCACCCGGTCGGCTGGCGACCAAAACGTCCGGTCATGAGCCCTTTCTAACACTGTCCGGCGCTTGGGGGGCTGCTGCGGGGCCCGGACGAATCCAGCCCCGTCGACCGGACGGGGCCGGGCCGGATCGGCCGGGGCGGGAACGGCTGAGGCCCGGAGCCCCGGTCAGGGGGTCCGGGCCTCGGGGCCGGGTGGGGTCAGAGGACGTCCGCGGCGATGGTGGCCGCGACCCGCTCCAGCAGGGGACCCGCGTTCGGGATGGACTTGGCCGGGTCGGGCTCCAGGTCCGTGAGCGGGTACGCCTTGCGGATGCCGGCCGCCTCCAGGGCCTCCTGGCTCAGCAGCAGACGGCCGCAGACCGCCACGACCGGCTTGCCCGCCGCACGCGCCGCGGCCGCGACACCCGCCGGTGCCTTGCCGTGCAGGGTCTGCTCGTCGAGCGAGCCCTCACCGGTGATGACCAGCGTCGCCCGCTCCAGCGCCGGCGCGAAGCCCAGCACTTCCAGCATCAGCTCGATGCCCGGACGGAACGTCGCACCGAGCAGCAGGGCCCCGTAGCCGATGCCGCCTGCGCCGCCCGCACCCGGGAGCACCGCGCACTCGGCGGCCTTCGCGCCGATCGACTTCTCCAGCACCACCGCGAAGTGCGCCAGCGCCGCGTCGAGCGTCGCGACGTCCTCGGGCGAGGCGCCCTTCTGCGGGCCGTAGACCGCCGCGCAGCCCTTCGGACCGGTCAGCGGGTTGTCCACATCGCTCGCGAGGACGAAGTCCACGTCCCCGAAGCGCGGGTCGACGCCCGACAGGTCGGCCGAGGCCAGGTCGGCCAGCGCGCCGCCGCCCGGACCGACCGGTTCGCCGTTCGCATCCAGGAAGACCGCGCCCAGGGCGGCCAGCATGCCCGCGCCGCCGTCGGTGGTGGCGCTGCCGCCCACGCCGAAAACGATCGAGCGCGCGCCCGCGTCGAGCGCGGCCTTCAGCAGCTCGCCCGAGCCGTACGTGGTGGCCGTCAGCGGGGCGAAGGTGCCCGCCGGAAGCAGCTGCAGCCCGGAGGCCTCCGCCATCTCCACCACCGCGGTGCCCTCGCGCAGCGCGAAGGCGGCCGTGACCTGGTCGCCGAGGGGTCCGGTGACCCGCACCTCCCGGCGTTCGAAACCGGCCGCCACGGCGGCCGCGACCGTACCGTCGCCGCCGTCCGCGACGGGGAGGGTCTCGATCTCCACGCCCGGTACGGCCGAGCGAAGGCCAGCCGTCACCCGCTCCGCGACCTGAACGGCCGTGAGCGAGCCCTTGAATTTGTCCGCGGCGATGAGCACGCGCGCGGTCTCAGTTACTGCTCCGTCCGTCACCTTGCTATTCCCTTGCTATCGAACAGTGCAGTCGCGCCGCCATGAGCTTATCCGGAGGATCCTCCTATGCCCATGAGTGGCCTGGGTCACATGCAGCGCGCCATACCTCTAAAGCGGGATATAGGCCATTTCAGTGTGGCTAAGTGAGCGCCGGATCACTGGATCGTTCCGCGGTGTGGTCTCGGTAGGGTGGCCGGGTGACCACCACGGATGACTACGCCACGTACATCGCGAGCCTGCCCCGGGTGCTGGCCGGCGCTGCCGCCCTCTACCGGGACGCCGAAGGCAGGGTTCTTCTCGTCGAGCCCAACTACCGCGAGGGATGGGCGCTGCCGGGCGGCACCATCGAGTCGGACGAGGACGAGTCGCCGCGTACGGCCGCCCGCCGTGAGAGCGCCGAGGAGATCGGCATCGACATCCCGCTGGGCCGGCTTCTCGCCGTCGACTGGACCATCGGTTCCGGTCGCCCGCCGCTGGTCGCGTACCTCTACGACGGCGGCGTGCTCGACGCCGCCCAGCTCGCCTCGATCAGGCTCCAGGAGGAGGAGCTGATCTCGTGGCGGCTGGTCGAGCCCGCCGAACTCACCGCGTACCTGCCCGGATCGCTCGGCCTGCGCACCCAAGAGGCGTACCGGGTCATGCAGTCGGGCGAAGGCACCGCGGAACTCGAGAACGGCCGGCGCCCGGTCTCCCCGTGACAGCCGGACACCGGGCTTACTTCGAGCAGGACAGAATCAGAAGATGATCACGATGTACGCCTGGCCCAGCACCGCCGACGGGCCCGACGCCCTTCCCATGGTGCACTTCACCACCGACCAGCAGGCCGGTGGTGAAGTCACTCCCGAGGGGACGCCCGTCTGGTTGTTCGACACCGCGATACGCGAGGGCGGCTGGGCCCTGTTCAACGATTTCGAGGGCTGGTCCGCGCCCGCCGCCGGCTGGCAGGCCTTCTACCGGCGCGAGGACGACCTGCTCGCCGTCACCGGCCCCGGCGCCTGCGAGGGCTGGTACCAGGGCAACCTCGGCGCCGACGCCGACTGGGTGGCCGCCGCCGCCGCCCAGCAGAGCGTGGTCCTGCTCGCCGCCCCCGTCCAGCACCCCTCGCTCTACGGCTACGCGGTGGAGGCCGGCGCGGGCTTCGCCCTGCTGGTCCCGCTTCTCGTCGTCTGACCTCCGGCACGGTCCCTAGCGGGTGCCGCAAACCCCCTGGAGCCGGACCCCGGACTCGAAGGCCAGCAACTGCACCTTGCGCTCGACCCCGCCGCCGTAGCCGGTCATGCCGCCCGAGGCGCCGATCACGCGGTGGCACGGCACGATGATGCCGACCGGGTTCCTCCCGTTCGCCAGCCCCACCGCGCGCGAGGCGTTCGGCTTGCCCAGCCGGGCCGCGAGCTGCCCGTAGGACCACGTCTCGCCGTACGGGATCCGCACCAGCTGATCCCAGACACTGCGCTGGAAGTCGGTGCCCTCCAAGCGCAGCGGGAGATCGAACGCGGTGCGCTCCCCGGCGAAGTACGCGGTCAGCTGACGCACCACTTCGGGGAAGGGCCCCTCGGCGGCCGCCACCCGTTCCCCGAAGGACTCCTCGGCCGGCCGGTGGCGCTGCCCGGTCATGTAGAGGCCGCTGAGGACGCCGTCCGCGGCGACCAGGGTGAGCGGGCCGCAGGGGCTGTCGACGACGGTGTGCCGCCTGGCGCTCTTCACGGTGTCTCGCATGGCTGTTGCTCCTCAGACGTCCTCAGACGGGCAGGTGGTTGATGGGGTGGGCGTCCGTGGCCCACAGGTACTGCACGGCGTACGCGCGCCACGGCCGCCACCCGGCCGCCCTGGCCGTCAGTGCGGAGGGAGTGGATGGAAGCCCGAGCCCCAGTGCCGCACGCCGGACGCCCAGATCGGACGGCGGGAACGCGTCCGGATCGCCGAGCGCCCGCATCGCGATCACCTCGGTGGTCCACGGGCCGAACCCGGGCAGCGCCGCGAGCCGTGCCCGCGCCGCCTCCCAGTCGCTGTCGAAGCCGAGTGGCAGCGAACCGTCGGCGAGCCCCGCGACCAGGGTGGTCAGCGTGGCGCGCCGGCTGCGCGGCAGGGCCAGCGCCTCCGGGTCCAGCGCGGCGAGTGCCTGCGGCGAGGGGAACAGGTGGGTCAGTCCGCCCAGCGGGTCCTCGACGGGCTCGCCGTACGCCGTGACCAGCCGGGCCGCGTGCGTGCGCGCCGCCGCGGTGGAGACCTGCTGGCCCAGGACGGCCCGTACGGCGAACTCCGCAGGGTCGACCGTACGGGGGACGCGGCGCCCGGGAGCCTTGTCCACGAGCGGTGCCAGCAGCGGATCAGTGCGCAGCTGCTCGTCGACCGCCTCCGGGTCGGCGTCCAGGTCGAGCATCCAGCGGCACCGGCTGATGGCGATGGTGAGGTCGCGCAGGTCGGTCAGGGCGAGGCGGCAGCCGATGTGGTCGGGCTGCGGGGTCAGGGCGACGACCCCCGTGCCGTAGGGGAGGCGCAGGGTGCGGCGGTAGGCGCCCTCCCGCCACTCCTCGACGCCGGGCACGGCGGTCGCGGCGAGGTGCCCGAAGAGGTTGTCGGGGTTGAGGGGGGCACGGAACGGCAGCCTCAGGCTGATCGTCCCCGGGATCCGGGGCGCGGCGTTCTCGTTGCGGCTGGCCTTCACGGCCCGCTCGCGCAACTCGCTGGGGGACAGGGCGAAGACCTCGCGCACGGTGTCGTTGAACGTGCGGATGGAGGAGAACCCGGCGGCGAAGGCCACGTCGCCCATCGGGAGCTCGGAGGTCTCGATGAGCAGCCGGGCGGTCTGGGCGCGCTGGGCCCTGGCCAGGGCGAGCGGACCGGCACCGAGCTCGGCGTTCAGCTGCCGCTCCACCTGGCGGGTCGAGTAGCCCAGACGGGTGGCGAGGCCCGGGACCCCCTCGCGGTCCACCACGCCGTCCTGGATCAGCCGCATCGCCCGCGCGACGGCGTCGGCCCGCGCGTTCCACTCGGGCGAACCGGGACTCGTATCGGGCCGGCACCGCTTGCACGCCCGGAACCCGGCCTGCTGGCAGGCGGCGGCGCTGGGCAGGAAGGTCATGTTCTCGACCTTCGGCGGCACGGCGGGGCAGCTGGGCCGGCAGTAGATCCGGGTGGTCCTGACCGCGGTGAAGAACCAGCCGTCGAAGCGGGCGTCCTTCGACTGCACGGCCCTTACGCAGCGCTCGGTGTCGGTGTGCATGTACTCAGGATCCCGGGACGGGTGGCTTGGGGCTGGCGGTTTTCCGACACCAAGCCTACGGGCGCCGCAGGTCCTCCGGGGCCCCTCGCGTAGGGCGCCGCCGCTCAAGTGCCCTGGACTGCGCCGGGAACCCCTGGGACTCCACCCTGGAGCCCGCCCCTCGAAGGCGGCGAGGCTGAAAGGCAGCCCGCCGGGATTCGAGGCGCAACGGTCCGGGGCCGGAGCCCCGGACGACGGCCCCGCAGCCGATGTGTGGGCGAAGTGCGCGGCGCCGCCCCGGGGGTCAGCCGGGCAGCGGCCCGCCGGCCAGGCGATGCGCGTCCACGGCCAGGGTCAGCGCGATCAGGTCCCGCGGCCGTGACAGGGAGCGGGACGTCAGGTGCTCCAGCCGCCGCAACCGGTTGAAGACCGTGTTCCGGTGGCAGTACAGACGCGTCGCCGCGCGCCCGGCGGAGCCCTCCGCGGTGAGCCAGGCGTCCAGGGTCTCCAGCAGCACCGCCCGGTCCGCCGGGTCGAGTTCCAGCAGGGGTCCCAGGACCGCCTGGACCAGCTCCCCGGCCAGCTCGGGCTGTCGTACGACCAGCGCCGTGGGAAGCCGCTCCGACAGCCGGACCAGCGCACGCTCCTCCGCGCCGCACGTGGCCAGCGCCGTCTCCGCCAGCCGCCGCGCCCGGCCCAGCTCCGCCAGCCCGCCCACCACCGGGCCGATGCCGCCGGGGCCGGGGCACCGGTCCGCGAGCTCCGCCGCCAGCTCGTCCAGCGAGGAGGACCCGAGGGCCACCACCGCCAGTTCCTGCTCCGCCCGCATCCGCCAGAACAGCCGCATCCCGCCCGCCGACGTCACCCGGTGCACCGAGTCCCGCCGGTCCACCGGGAGCACGACCACCGCGTACCGCCCCTGCTCCGGCAGGTCGAGGCCCGCCGCCGCCCGGGCCGCCAGGCCCGGCGCCGCGTCCCCCTCCAGCAGCGCGTCCAGCAGCGCCTGCACCCGCTCGTCGCTGCGCCGGCGCATCTCCCGCTCACCCGCCCGGTAGGCCTCGGCCGTCGCGGCCGCCTGCTGTTCGATCCCGGCCCACATCGCGCCCGCCGTCCGGGCCAGGACGGGCAGGGCCTCCGGCTCCTCCTCCGTGACGATGTGGAGCAGCGCGTCCCAGGTCAGCCGGCCGGCGCGCCGGTAGGCGTACAGCAGAAGATCCAGCGGCAGGCCCTGTTCTGCCCGGCGCCGCCCCAGCTCCTCCGCATAGGCCAGGTCCTTGCGCAGGTCCGAGCGGCGCGCGGCGAAGGCCTCGATGCCGTACCGCATCGCCTCGCTGATCTGCTGCCAGTGCTCGTCCCGCGGTACCGCCAGGTCGAACAGGGGCGAGTGCTTCGCCAGATCGCCGATGAGCTGCTCCGTCAGCGCGGGGACGCGCTCCAGCAGCACCTCGGCCGCCGTCAGCAGCACCGACCATTCCGCTTCCGTCCGTGCCCGGCGTCCGCTCATGGCCGCAGAGGATGTCACCCGTGGACCGCCGGCGTAAGAGGCCCCGTCAGCAGGTCTGTGCCGCTGCACAACCGCACCCCGTCCCGGGCTGGTCATCGGCAGCGATTCCGCTTCGGGCCGTGGACGGCCCGCCCCGCCCGGTGCTGGTCTGTGCGCCAGCACAATGCCAAGCAGTGGGAGGGGATGTGGCCTCACTCCAGGTGAGCGCGCTGTCCGTCGGCTACGGGCCGGTACGGGCACTGCGCGACGTGTCACTCGACGTGCCCGCGGGCGCCGTGGTCGTCGTACTCGGCGGGAACGGTGCAGGAAAAACGACCCTCCTGCGGGCGGTGTCCCGGACGCTCGCCTTCCACCGGGGCGCCGCCACCGGCGGGAGCATCAGCTTCGACGGCCGCCCGCTGGACGATCGCGGCCCGGCCCGTGCGGTCGCCGCGGGGGTCGTGCAGGTCCCCGAGGGGCGGCAGGTGTTCACCCGGATGACGGTCGCGGACAATCTGCGGGCCGGCGCCCTCGGAGCCCGGGCCGGCTCCCGCGCCGACACCGCCCGCTCGCTGGCCCGCGTCCACGAGCTGTTCCCGGTACTGGCCCGGCGGGCCCGGCAGCGGGCGGGCCTGCTGTCCGGCGGCGAGCAGCAGATGCTCGCTCTCGGCCGGGCGCTGATGGCACGCCCCCGGCTGCTGCTCCTCGACGAGCCCTCGCTGGGCCTCGCACCGAAGATGGCGGCCACCATCGCCGAGACGATCACCGAGATCAACGCCTCGGGCACCTCGGTGCTGCTGGTGGAGCAGAACGCGGCCCTCGCGCTCCGGCTGGCCTCGTACGCGTACGTCCTGGAGGTCGGCGAGGTCACCCTGTCGGGCCCGGCCGCCGAGCTGGCGGCCTCCGACGAGGTGCGCCGCCGCTACCTCGGCATCACCGACGAGGACGCCCCGGCCCCGCAGGCGACGCACACCCTGAGCAGGTGGTCCGCGTGATCCGGCCTGCGGTGGCCCCATGGACGGCCGGAGCCGGCACGTCCCCGCCCGGCGCGGCGCAGGCCGCCCTCAGGAGGTCGCCGTGACCACGCCCGCACCGCCGCAGCCGGCCGGCCCGCCGACCCTGAGAGTCGCCGACGTGACCGTCCGCTTCGCCGGCCTCACCGCCCTCGACTCGGTCTCGTTCACCGTCGAGCCGGGCAGCGTGCACGCGGTCATCGGACCCAACGGCGCCGGCAAGTCCACCTGTTTCAACGTGCTCTCCGGGGTCTACCGGGCCGCTTCCGGCAGCGTGCGCTTCGGCGCCACCGAGCTCACCGGCCTGGCCCCGCACGCCGTCGCCGCCCTCGGCGTCGCCCGCACCTTCCAGAACCTGGCGCTGCCCCCGCACACCACGGTCGCCGACAGCCTGCTGCTCGGACGCCACCGGCTGATGCGCTCGGGGTTCCTCGCCACCGGGCTGCGGCTTCCGTCCGCCGTCCGCGAGGACCGGCTGCACCGCGAACGGGTCCGCGAGATCGCCGCCTTCGTCGGTCTGGAGGCCGATCTGGCAGCCCCCGCGGGCTCCCTCCCGTACGGCAAGCAGAAACTCGTCGAACTGGCGCGGGCCCTGTGCATGGAGCCCCGGCTGCTGCTCCTGGACGAACCCGTCGCCGGGATGACCGCGGACGAACGCACGCGCACGGCCGCCGTCGTCGCCGGCGTCCGCGACAGCCTCGGCATCTCGATCGTGCTGGTCGAACACGACATGGGGGTGGTGATGCGGCTCGCGGACGCGGTGACCGTACTCGACTTCGGAAAACGGATCGGCGGGGGGACCCCCGCCCAGGTGCAGAACGACCCGGCGGTCGTCCGCGCCTACCTCGGCGAGGAGGAACCGGCCGCGTGACCACCTTCCTGGAACTGCTCCTCGGGGGCCTCTCCATGGGCTCCGTCTACGCCCTGATCGCCCTCGGCTTCGTGGTCATCTTCAAGGCCACCGAGGTCGTCAACTTCGCCCACGCCTCCCTCCTCCTGGCGGGGGGTTACGTCACCGCCGTCCTGCACGACGACATCGGCTTCTGGCCCGCCCTCGCGGTGGGCACCGGCGCGGCCGCCGCCGTCGGGGCGGGGGTGGAGTTCCTGGTGATGCGCCGCTACCGGGGCCAGGACCCGAGCGTCCTCGCCATCGTCACCATCGGCGTGGACATCCTGCTCATCACCGACCTCACCCGTCGCATCGGTACGGACGTCCTCGCCCTGGGCGACCCGTGGGGAGCGGCCGTGCTCCACCTCGGACCGGTCACCGTGCCGCAGACCCGCATCGCCGCCCTGATCGCCGCGTCCCTGATGATCACCGCCTTCCTCCTCGCCTTCCGCCACACCGCGTGGGGCGTGGCCATGCGGGCCGCCGCCGAGAAACCGGAGACGGCCGCGCTGATGGGCGTACGGCTGGGCCGGGTATCGCTGGCCGCGTGGGCGGTCGCGGGAGCCCTGGCCGCCGTGGCCGCGCTCTTCCTCACCGTCTTCCCCACCCCCGGACTGGAACGGGCCACCTCGCTGGCCGCCCTCAAGGCCTTCCCGGCGGCCATCCTCGGCGGTCTCGACTCCACCACCGGAGCCCTGGCGGGCGGCCTGATCGTCGGTGTCACCGAGGCCATGGCCACCGGCTATCAGAGCCAGCTCACCTTCCTCGGCCGCGGCATCGGCGACCTCGCCCCGTACGTGGTGATGGTCGCGGTCCTGCTCCTGCGTCCGGCCGGCCTCTTCGGCACGAAGGAGCTCGCCCGTGTCTGACGTGATTCCCGGGGCCGCCCCGGCCCCCGCCGCCCCGGCCGTGCCCGGCCCGACGCCACCGGGCACGGGCAGGCAGCGCCACGTCTGCGTCCGGTACGCCCTCTGGGCCGCGGCCGGGCTCGTCCTGCTGGCCCTGCCCTTCTACCTCGAACGGTTCTGGCTCCAGGCCGGGCTGTTCGCCATCGCCGCCGGGATCGGCGCCATCGGGCTCAACCTGCTCACCGGGGCCACCGGCCAGCTGTCCATGGGGCACGCCTTCTTCCTCGCCGTCGGCGCGTACGGGTACTGCGCCCTCGCCGGCGAAGGCGGCCGCTCCGGCGGCCACGCACTCGTGGGCCTCGGTCTGCCCAGCTGGCTCGCGGCCGTCCTCGCCGTCGCCCTCGCGGGAGCCGCCGGCGGGCTCTTCAGCCCCATCGCCGGCCGGCTGCGCGGCGCGTACCTGGGCATCGCCACCCTCGCCCTGATCTTCATCGGGCAGCACGTCCTGTTCAACGCCACCTCCCTGACCGGCGGCTTCAACGGCCGAGCCGTCGAACCCCTCTCCCTCTTCGGCATCACCTTCGACGACACCGAGACCGTGATCGCGGCCGTCCCCTTCCAGTCCGCCGAGAAGCTCTGGTACGTCGCCCTCGCCGCCCTCCTGGGCTGCGCCCTCCTCGCCCGCGGCATCCTGCGCGGGCGCCCGGGCCGCGCCATGAACGCCATCCGCGACCACAACATCGCCGCCGGCGTCATGGGCGTCCCCGTCGCCCGCTACCGGGCCGCCGTCTTCGTCCTGTCCTCCATGTACGCCGGTCTGGCGGGGGTGCTGCTCGCCCTCGTATTCCAGCGCACCGTGCCGGACTACTTCGGCATGGTCCTGTCCCTCGAATACCTCGCCATGATCGTGATCGGCGGTCTCGGGACGGTCGCGGGCTCCGTCATCGGCGCGGTCTTCGTGTCCCTGCTGCCCCAGCTGCTCACCCGCTACAGCGACGCCCTCCCGCTCGTCTCCGCCCCGGGCACCGGCGGGGTCTCTCCGGGTGAGGCGTCCCGCTACCTGTACGGCGCGGCCGTCGTCGCAGTCATCCTGTTCCTCCCGGGCGGCCTCGCCCGGATCCGGCCCTCCCAGCCCGCACGTCCCCCGAAGGAGCCAGCGTGATGAGACCCAGCAGTGCGAACAGGCGAGCGCGACTCGGTACGGCGGCCCTCGCGGCCGCGCTCGTCCTCACCGGCGCCGCCGGCTGCAGCGCCAAGGCGGGCGGCGGCGCCGAGGACAAGCAGGCCGAAGGCGGGGTCAAGACCGGCAAGGGGGTCACCGCCACCGCCATCCGGCTCGGCGCCCTCACGGACATGACCGGCGTCTACGCCTCCCTCGGCAAGAGCGTCACCCAGGCCCAGCAGCTCTGGATCAAGCAGACCAACGACGCGGGCGGCATCTGCGGGCGCCAGCTGGAACTGACCGTCCGCGACCACGGCTACGACCCGCAGAAGGCCCTCGCCGGCTACACCGAGCTGGAGCCCGACGTGCTGGGCTTCGCCCAGTTCATCGGCTCCCCCTTCGTCGCCGCGGCCAAGGACCGCATCGACGGTCAGGACAAGGGCCTGGTCATTCCGCAGGCCTGGTCCGCCTCGCTGCTGGGCAGCGCGTCCATCCGCACGGTCGGGGCCACGTACGACATCGAGACGGTCAACGCCATCGGTTACCTCCTCGACCAGAAGCGCATCGCCTCGGGCGACAAGATCGGGCACGTGTACTTCGAGGGGGACTACGGCGAGAACTCCCTCGCCGGGGCCAAGCACGCGGCCAAGGAGGCCGGGCTCACCGTCGTCGAGCAGAAGATCAAGCCGACCGACAACGACATGTCCGCGCAGGTCGCGGCCCTCAAGCAGGCCGGGGTCAAGGCCGTGGTGATCAGCGCGGGGCCCAAGCAGGCGGCCTCGCTGGTCGGCGTGGCGGCAGCCGGCGGCTGGAACGTCCCCGTGGTCGGCAACAACTCCGCCTTCGCCCCCCAGCTGCTCGCCACGCCGGCGGGCGCGGCCCTGCAGAAGGACTACTACGTCGCCGCGTCCACCCTGCCCATCGGCTCCACCGCGGCCGGCCCGGCGGCCCTCGCCACGGCCTACAAGGCCGCGTACCCGGACGCCGGGCTCGACAACGGTGTGGTGGCCGGGTACACGGCCGCGGCGGTCTACGGAGAGGCCCTGAAGAAGGCCTGCGCCGACAAGGACCTCACCCGCGAAGGCGTCGGCAAGGCCCTGCTGACCCTGAAGGCCTACGACAGCGGCTTCGGCATCACGCACGATTTCTCCGACCCGAAGGCCCCCTCCACCCGGCAGAGCGTGATCATGAAGCCGGACGCGCAGACCCCGGGCGGGCTGAAGGTGATCAAGGAAGCCGCCGTCACCCCCGCAGCCCAGTCGTACACGCCGACCCCCTGAGCCCCGCCGCCTGAGCCCCGCCGGCGTCCGAGGCGCGGGGGCCTGGGTCCCGGGCGGAGCCCCGGGAGGCCCGGGTGCAGCCCGAGGCCGCTCGCGCAGCGGCGCCGCACACGACGAGAGGGCCCCGGATGCCATCGGCATCCGGGGCCCTCTCGTACAGGCAGCGGTACGGCTAGCGCAGCGAAGCGCGGGCCTCGCGGCGGTTGTGCCGGAAGGTGTTCGCCCTCCGGGTCGTCGCGAACAGCGGAATGGTCGCCGCCATCGCGATCTGCAGGGCGCAGCCGGTCTGGAGCAGCAGCTGACCGCCCGGGGCGTCGAACGCCCAGGCCGCCAGCAGCCCCATCGCGCTGATGATCCAGCAGAGCATCGCCACGGCGAGAACGCCCCGCGGCTTGGGGTACTCGACCCGGCTCACCATCAGCCAGGCCACCCCGATGATCGCCAGCAGCGTCGGGATGAACGGCAGCTCCAGCAGCACGATCGAGACGACCGTCAGCGCGCCGAAGGGGCTCGGCATGCCCTGGAACATGCCGTCCTTCATCGTCACGCAGCTGAATCTTGCGAGTCTGAGCACCACGGCGAGCAGCACCACGATCGCGGCCAGCGCCGACATCTTCTGGTGCGCGTCGACGGCGACCATGCCGTAGACGAGCACGAAGTAGGCCGGAGCCAGGCCGAAGCTGATCAGGTCGGACAGGTTGTCCAGCTCGGCACCCATCGGCGAGCTGCGCAGCTTGCGGGCCACGATGCCGTCGAAGAGGTCGAAGACCGCGGCGAGCAGCATCAGTATCACTGCCGTCGCGGCGCTGTTACGGGCCATGCCCGACTCGCCACTGCCGGTGAGGTGCGGGATGAGGATCCCGGTGGTGGTGAAGTACACCGCCATGAATCCGCACGTCGCGTTGCCGAGCGTGAGGGTGTCCGCTATCGACAGCCGCAGCGAGAGCGGCATGTCGTCCTCGGCGGACTCCTCCTCGGCAGGCTCGGGCACCCAGCCGGCGGCCGGAGTCTCAGGGTCAGTCACGGTCAATTCGTGTCACCCCCGCGGTGGTGGCCTGACCGACCTCGACCGCGACCTCGACGCCCTCCGGGAGGTAGATGTCGACGCGGGAGCCGAAGCGGATCAGACCGATGCGTTCGCCCTGCTCCACCTTGGTACCGGCCGGCAGGTAGGGCACGATGCGACGGGCGACGGCGCCGGCGATCTGCACCATCTCGATGTCACCGAGCTCGGTGTCGAAGTGCCAGACAACGCGCTCGTTGTTCTCGCTCTCCTTGTTGAACGCCGGGACGAATCCGCCGGGGATGTGCTCCACGGACGTCACCGTGCCCGCGAGGGGCGCGCGGTTGACGTGGACGTTCAGCGGGCTCATGAAGATCGCGACCCGGGTCCGCCCGTCCTTCCACGGCATGATGCTCTGCACCACACCGTCGGCGGGCGAGATGACACGGCCCTGAGCGATCTCTCGCTCGGGGTCGCGGAAGAACCACAGCATGCCCGCGGCGAGCGCGGTGGCGGGCACGGCCGCCGCGGCCCAGCGTCCGGACTTGCGAGCCCGGGCGAGGCTGAGCGCCGCGGTGGCGACGGTCGGCAGAAGCCACGGCGATGCTCCGCGCGCGAGGCGGACGCTGCCGCGAGGTGCAGAGGTTTGGCTGTGGGGCATGGATGACCTTCGTAGCGGGTGATTGCCGCGCCGCAAACAGGGGGACGGGACGGCGGCTTTACTGGAATGCTATCGGTTGCGCGCAACAACTGGGCAAGCCAGAAGCCGAGTCGATGACCGCCGGCCAGTGACTGGGAGTGACCCCTTTGCGACGAACTCAGGGACGATCCGTCGCAAAAGGGACTTTCAGCCCTGGAGTCGGTACTCCTCGAGCAAGCGTCGCCCAATGATCATTTTCTGGATCTCGGCGGTACCTTCACCGATCAGCAGCATCGGAGCTTCTCGGTAGAGGCGCTCGATCTCGTACTCCTTCGAGAACCCGTATCCGCCGTGGATGCGGAAGGCGTCCTCGACCACCTCCTTGCAGTACTCGGAGGCGAGGTACTTCGCCATCCCTGCTTCGAGGTCGTTTCGTTCCCCAGAGTCCTTTTTGCGTGCTGCGTTGACCATCATCGCATGCGCGGCTTCGACCTTGGTAGCCATCTCGGCCAGCTTGAACTGAATCGCCTGGTGTTCGGCGATCGCCTTGCCGAAAGTGTGACGTTGCTGGGCATAGGAGACACCCAGTTCGAAAGCACGCTGAGCGACGCCACAGCCACGCGCCGCCACGTTCACCCGGCCGACCTCGACCCCGTCCATCATTTGGTAAAACCCTCGGCCCGTCTGCCCGCCGAGGACCCGATTGGCCGGAATGCGCAGTCCGTCCATGATGAGCTCGGTCGTGTCGACGCCCTTGTAGCCCATCTTGTCGATCTTGCCGGGGATGGTGAGGCCGGGACGCACCTCGCCGAAGCCGGGTTCCTTCTCGACGAGGAAGGTCGTCATCGACTTGTGGGGCGCCGTGCCCTCGGGGTGTCCTTCGTCACTTCGGACGAGAACGGCCACCAGGGTGGAGCTGCCGCCGTTCGTCAGCCACATCTTCTGGCCGTTCAGGACGTACTCGTCCCCGTCCTTCACCGCCTTGGACGAGATGGCCGACACGTCCGAGCCCAGCGCCGGCTCCGACATCGAGAACGCGCCGCGCACCTCGCCCAGCGCCATGCGCGGGAGGAAGTGGTCCTTCTGCTCCTGCGTGCCGTGCTGCTTGAGCATGTACGCCACGATGAAGTGGGTGTTGATGATGCCCGAAACGGACATCCAGCCCCGCGCGATCTCCTCGACGCACAGGGCGTAGGTGAGGAGCGACTCACCCAGGCCGCCGTACTCCTCCGGGATCATCAGCCCGAAGAGGCCGAGCTCCTTGAGGCCGTCGACGATCGCCTGCGGGTACTCGTCGCGGTGCTCCAGCTCGGTCGCGACCGGGATGATCTCCTTGTCGACGAACTCGCGGACGGTCTTGAGGATCTCCCGCTGGACGTCCGTGAGCCCGGCGGTCTGGGCGAGTCGGGCCATGGCTACTTCTCCTGGGTCTTCAGCTGCGGGCGGCCGGGCTGCTCGCCGCCGCGCTCCTTGATGTACGTCTCGGTCGGGACCATCACCTTGCGCCGGAAGACGCAGACGAGGGTGCCGTCCTGCTTGTAGCCCTTGGTCTCGACGTAGACGATGCCGCGGTCGTTCTTCGACTTCGACGGGGTCTTGTCCAGGACCGTGGTCTCACCGTAGATCGTGTCGCCGTGGAAGGTCGGCGCCACGTGCCGCAGGGACTCGATCTCCAGGTTGGCGATGGCCTTCCCGGAGACGTCCGGCACGGACATGCCGAGCAGCAGCGAGTAGATGTAGTTGCCCACGACCACGTTCTTGCCGAAGTCGGTGGTGTTCTCGGCGTAGTTGCTGTCCATGTGGAGCGGGTGGTGGTTCATGGTCAGCAGACAGAAGAGGTGGTCGTCGTACTCCGTGACCGTCTTCCCGGGCCAGTGCTTGTAGACCGCCCCGACCTCGAACTCTTCGTACGTGCGTCCGAACTGCATGAGGATCAGGGCCCTTCTAGTTGGCGGGGATCTCGAACTTGCTGGTGCGCTGCATACCGGCCGCCCGGCCCTTGCCCGCGATGACCAGGGCCATCTTGCGGCTGGCCTCGTCGATCATCTCGTCGCCGAGCATCGCCGAGCCCTTCTTGCCGCCGGCCTCCGAGGTGCACCAGTCGTACGCGTCGAGGATCAGCTCGGCGTGGTCGTAGTCCTCCTGCGAGGGGGAGAAGACCTCGTTGGCCGCGTCGACCTGGCCCGGGTGCAGCACCCACTTGCCGTCGAAGCCCAGTGCCGCCGCCCGGCCGGCCACCTCGCGGTACGCGTCCACGTCGCGGATCTGGAGGAAGGGGCCGTCGATCGCCTGGAGGTCGTGCATGCGGGCCGCCATCAGGATCCGCATCAGGATGTAGTGGTAGGCGTCCGCGCCGTAGCCGGGCGGCTGCATGCCCACGACCAGCGACTTCATGTTGATGGAGGCCATGAAGTCGGCCGGGCCGAAGATGATGGTCTCCAGGCGGGGGGAGGCGCCGGCGATCTCGTCGACGTTCACCAGACCCTTGGCGTTCTCGATCTGCGCCTCGATGCCGATCTTGCCGACCTCGAAGCCCATGGTCTTCTCGATCTGCGTCAGCAGGAGGTCCAGGGCCACGACCTGCTGGGCGTCCTGGACCTTCGGCAGCATGATGCAGTCGAGGTTCTGGCCCGCGCCCTCGACGACCGTGACGACATCGCGGTATGTCCAGTGCGTGGTCCAGTCGTTGACGCGCACGACGCGGGTCTTGCCCGTCCAGTCACCGTTGTTCAGCGCGTCCACGATCGTGTGGCGGGCGCCTTCCTTGGCGAGCGGCGCGCAGGCGTCCTCCAGGTCCAGGAAGACCTGGTCGGCCGGCAGGCCCTGGGCCTTCTCCAGGAAGCGCGGGTTCGAACCCGGCACCGCGAGGCAGGAGCGACGCGGGCGAAGACGGTTCACCGGGTGGACAGGCGTGGTCATGCGGGGACCTCCGTGCTTGCAACGATTTCGAGAGGGGCGAGCTTGTTGGCTTTGCGGATCTCGTCGACGATACGGCCGATGATCTCCGTGATGCCGAAGTCCTTCGGCGTGAAGACGGCGGCCACACCGGCTGCCTTGAGTGTGATGGCATCCGCGTTCGGAATGATGCCTCCGACGATGACGGGGATGTCACCCGCCCCCGCCGCGCGCAGCCGCTCCAGGACGTCCGGGACGAGCGCGCTGTGGGATCCGGACAGGATGGACAGTCCCACGCAGTGCACGTCCTCGGCCAGCGCCGCGGAGGAGATCTCCTCCGGCGTCAGCCTGATGCCCTGGTAGACCACCTCGAAGCCGGCGTCGCGGGCCCGGACGGCGATCTGCTCGGCGCCGTTGGAGTGCCCGTCCAGGCCGGGCTTGCCCACCAGCAGGCGCAGTCGGCCCGAGCCGAGCTCGTCGGCCGTACGGGCCACCTTCTCGCGGACCTCGTGCATCGGCGTGCCGGGCTCGGCGGTGACCGCCACCGGGGCCGAGGACACCCCGGTCGGGGCGCGGAACTCGCCGAACACCTCGCGCAGCGCGCTCGACCACTCGCCGGTGGTGACACCGGCCCGGGCGCACTCCAGGGTGGCCTCCATGAGGTTCTCGGTCCCGGCCGCGGCCTGCTTCAGCCGGTCCAGGGCCTGCCCGACGGTCGGGAAGACGTACGGGTCGCCGTCCCCCTGCCGGTCCGAGGACTCCTGGCGCTCGGCCCGCCAGCGGCCGATGCGCTCGACGGTGAGAGCCTCCACCGCCGGGTCCACCGTCATGATGGCGCCGTCGAGGTCCGAGGTGAGCGGGTTCTCCTCGGTCTGCTGGAAGCAGTTGACGCCGACGATCTTGTCCTCGCCGGCCTCGATCCGGGCCCGCCGCTCGGCGTGCGAGGAGACGAGCTGGGACTTGAGGTACCCGGACTCGACGGCGGCCATGGCGCCGCCCATCTCCTGGATCCGGTCGATCTCGGCCAGGCAGTCGGCGACCAGGGAGTCGACTTTGGCCTCGATGACGTGGGATCCGGCGAAGATGTCCTCGTACTCCAGCAGGTCGCTCTCGTGGGCGAGGACCTGCTGGATGCGCAGCGACCACTGCTGGTCCCAGGGCCGGGGCAGGCCCAGCGCCTCGTTCCAGGCGGGCAGCTGCACGGCGCGGGCGCGGGCGTCCTTGGAGAGGGTGACCGCGAGCATCTCCAGCACGATGCGCTGGACGTTGTTCTCCGGCTGCGCCTCGGTCAGACCCAGGGAGTTGACCTGGACGCCGTAACGGAAGCGGCGCTGCTTCGCGTTCTCGATGCCGTAGCGCTCCTTGGTGACCTTGTCCCAGATGCGGCCGAAGGCGCGCATCTTGCACATCTCCTCGACGAAGCGGACGCCCGCGTTCACGAAGAAGGAGATCCGGGCCACGACCTCGCCGAAGCGCTCCTCGGGGACCTGCCCCGAGTCGCGCACCGAGTCGAGGACCGCGATCGCCGTGGACATCGCGTACGAGATCTCCTGGACCGGGGTGGCCCCGGCCTCCTGCAGGTGGTAGCTGCAGATGTTGATCGGGTTCCACTTCGGGATGTGGTTGACCGTGTACGCGATCATGTCCGTCGTCAGCCGCAGGGACGGCCCCGGCGGGAAGACGTGCGTCCCGCGCGAGAGGTACTCCTTGACGATGTCGTTCTGAGTGGTGCCCTGGAGCTGGGAGATGTCCGCTCCCTGCTCCTCGGCGGCCACCTGGTAGAGCGCCAGCAGCCACATGGCGGTGGCGTTGATCGTCATCGAGGTGTTCATCTGCTCCAGGGGTATGTCCTGGAACAGCCGCCGCATGTCGCCCAGGTGGGAGACGGGGACCCCGACCCGGCCCACCTCGCCGCGGGCGAGGATGTGGTCGGGGTCGTAGCCGGTCTGGGTCGGCAGGTCGAACGCGACCGACAGGCCCGTCTGGCCCTTGGCCAGGTTGCGGCGGTACAGCTCGTTGGACGCCTCGGCCGTGGAGTGGCCGGCGTACGTCCGCATGAGCCACGGACGGTCCTTCTGGCGCTCTGTCATCTCAGGCTGTCCCTTAGGCCTTTGAACGGACTCAGACGTTACGGAAGCGGTTGATCGCGTCGATGTGCGTGGCGCGCAGCTCGTGGTCGCGCACGCCCAGGCCCTCCTCGGGGGCCAGCGCGAGGACGCCGACCTTGCCCTGGTGGAGGTTGCGGTGCACGTCGTAGGCGGCCTGGCCGGTCTCCTCCAGGGAGTAGACCTTCGACAGGGTGGGGTGGATCTTGCCCTTGGCGACCAGGCGGTTGGCCTCCCACGCCTCGCGGTAATTGGCGAAGTGCGAGCCGATGATCCGCTTGAGCGACATCCACAGGTAGCGGTTGTCGTACTCGTGCATGTAGCCCGAGGTCGAGGCGCAGGTGGTGATGGTGCCGCCCTTGCGGGTGACGTAGACGCTCGCGCCGAAGGTCTCGCGGCCGGGGTGCTCGAAGACGATGTCGATGTCCTCGCCGCCGGTCAGCTCGCGGATGCGCTTGCCGAAGCGCTTCCACTCCTTCGGGTCCTGGGTGTGCTCGTCCTTCCAGAACTTGTACCCCTCGGCGTTGCGGTCGATGACCGCCTCCGCGCCCATCGCCCGGCAGATGTCCGCCTTCTCGGGGCTGGAGACCACGCAGATCGGGTTGGCGCCGCCGGCGAGGGCGAACTGGGTGGCGTACGAGCCGAGCCCGCCGCTCGCGCCCCAGATCAGGACGTTGTCGCCCTGCTTCATGCCGGCGCCGTTGCGGGAGACCAGCTGGCGGTAGGCGGTGGAGTTGACCAGACCGGGGGAGGCGGCCTCCTCCCAGCTCAGGTGGTCCGGCTTCGGCATCAGCTGGTTCGACTTGACCAGGGCGATCTCCGCCAGGCCGCCGAAGTTGGTCTCGAAGCCCCAGATGCGCTGCTCGGGGTCGAGCATCGTGTCGTTGTGGCCGTCGGAGGACTCCAGCTCGACGGAGAGGCAGTGCGCGACGACCTCGTCGCCCGGCTTCCAGGCGTTCACGCCGGGGCCGGTGCGCAGCACGACGCCCGCGAGGTCGGAGCCGATGATGTGGTACGGGAGGTCGTGGCGCTTGGTGAGCTCCGACAGGCGCCCGTAGCGCTCCAGGAAGCTGAAGGTGGACACCGGCTCGAAGATCGAGGTCCACACCGAGTTGTAGTTGACCGAGGAGGCCATGACGGCCACCAGGGCCTCACCCGGGCCCAGTTCCGGCACCGGGACCTGGTCCAGGTGCAGGGACTTGCGCGGGTCCTTCTCGCGTGTCGTCAGCCCCGCGAACATTTCCGTCTCGTCCTTGTGCACGGTGATCGCGCGGTACGAGTCGGGCAGCGGCAGCGCTGCGAAGTCTGCGGCGGTGGCGGACTGCGACTGAATCGCGTCCAGGATGTCCTTCACGGTAGAGCCTCCGGCTAGCGCTGATAAGGGTGCGCTGAGGTGAACGGGGTGCGGGGTGCAGGTGTGGTGTGCCGTCGGTCCGGCTGGTGCGGTGGTGCGGGCGACGCCCGTGGTGGGGCGTGCGGTGCCTGGTGACGCAGGCATCCGTCCGGGGCGCGTTCCGTGCCGGTGGGCGTGGGTCGCGGGGACATCCGGACGAGATTCAACGTATGGCACCCCGTGTCACCCGGCAAGGCACCGCGTGCCAAAACTTTCTCTCATTTGCCGATTGACCTGCACCGTTGAGCGATGATCGATCAGAGCTACCGGCGAGTAGGGGCAAGCCGGACATACGAAAGCGGCCGCCCCCGTTTCGGGGGCGGCCGCTGTGACGAGAGTCGCTTCGCGTGTCGCTACCTGCTGCGCAGGGCCTCTTCGATGGTCCGCATGACCTCGTCCAGCGGAGCGTCGGTGCGGGCCACCGCCACCAGGACCTCGCCCTCGGTGCGGACCGCCGCCGGCGCGGCCGGCGCCGTGCTCAGGGTGCGGCCCGCGCCGATCCCCGTGCCGAAGGTCTTGCGGACGATCGAGAAGGCGTGGTCCAGCTGGGCCTCCACGTCCCCCTGCCCGCCCGCCCTCAGCCAGCGCCGCAGCACGTGGTTGTGGGCGGTGACCACCGCCGAGGCGGCCACCTCGGCCAGCAGCGGATCGTCGTTGCCGTCGTGGTGGTCGGTCTCGTCGAAGTGGGCCAGCAGGTAGCGGGTGAACAGCCGCTCGTACCGGGCCACCGAGGCGATCTCCCGCTCCCGCAGCGCCGGCACCTCGCGGGTCAGCCGGTAGCGCTCCACCGACACCGCGGGCGAGGCCGCGTACATCTTCATGACTTCCTTGATCCCGCGGCACACCGTGTCGAGCGGGTGCTCGTGCGCCGGCGCCACGTCGAGGACGGCCTCGGCCCGGGTCAGCGTGTCGTCGTGGTCCGGGAAGATCGCCTCTTCCTTGGACCGGAAGTGCCGGAAGAAGGTCCGGCGCGCCACCCCGGCGGTCGCGGCGATCTCGTCGACCGTCGTCGCCTCGTACCCCTTGGTCGCGAAGAGCTCCATGGCCGCGGCGGCGAGCTCGCGGCGCATTTTGAGCCGCTGGGCGGCCGCCTTGGTGCCGGCCGGGCTCTCCGGGGCGTCGGATGCCGTGGTGGCGCGGGGCGAGGTCTTGGCGGGCTGGGACATAGAGCGAAAGTACTTCATTCGTGCAGGGGAGCGCGCCTGCGGGGGGTGGGAGGGGGGTGGATGCGGGGGAGAGCCCGCACTGGGCTCGGGAGGGTCAGTCCGCCGTGAGGGTCCGGCGGACCCGAGCAGCCCTCCCCACGCATCCGGCTCGTGGCCCGACGGGTTACCGGCGGGCGGCGTACTCACGGAAACCGCGGCCGGTCTTCCGGCCCAGGCAGCCCGCCGCCACCAGGTGCTCCAGCAGCGGGGACGGGGCCAGGCCCGGGTCGCGGAACTCCTCGTGGAGGACCTTCTCGATGGCGAGCGAGACATCGAGGCCGACCACGTCGAGCAGCTCGAACGGGCCCATCGGGTAGCCGCCGCCCAGCTTCATCGCCGCGTCGATCTGGTCGATGTCGGCATAGTGCTGCTCGACCATCTTGATCGCGTTGTTGAGGTACGGGAACAGCAGCGCGTTCACGATGAAACCGGCCCGGTCGCCGCAGTCCACCGGGTGCTTGCGCACCTTGGTGCAGATCGAGCGGACCGTGGCGTGCACGTCGTCGGCCGTCAGGACGGTCCGGACCACCTCGACCAGCTTCATCGCCGGGGCCGGGTTGAAGAAGTGCATGCCGATCACGTCCTCGGGACGCGAGGTCACGCGGGCCACCGCGATCACCGGCAGCGAGGAGGTGGTCGTGGCGAGCACCGCACCCGGCTTGCAGACCTTGTCCAGGGCCGCGAACAGCTCCTGCTTGACCGCCAGGTCCTCGGCGACCGCCTCGACGGCCAGGTCCACGTCCGCGAAGGCGTCCAGCGAACCGGCCGGGGTGATCCGGTCCATGGTCTGCGCGGCGGCGTCCTCCGTCAGCCTGCCCCTGGACACCGCACGGCCCAGGGACTTGCCGATGGCGGCCTTCGCCGCGTCCGCCTTCTCCTGGCTGCGGGCGGCCAGCACCACGTCGAACCCGGACTGCGCGAAGACCTGCGCGATCCCGCTCGCCATGGTGCCCGAGCCGGCCACGCCGACCGAGGAGACGGGACGGCCCGTGCCGAGCAGGGATCCGTCCGGCGGGGTCTGGAGGTCACGGACGATCACCGAGCTGCCGGGTGCCTCGTACGTGTAGAAGCCACGGCCGGACTTCTGCCCGTTCAGGCCCGCGGCGGCGAGCTGGCCCAGGATCGGGGCCGGGGCGTGCAGCCGGTCACCCGAGGAGGCGTACATGGCCTCCAGGACGGTGCGGGCCGTGTCCACGCCGATCAGGTCGAGCAGCGCCAGCGGGCCCATGGGCAGACCGCAGCCGAGCCGCATCGCCGCGTCGATGTCCTCGCGGGAGGCGTACTTCGCCTCGTACATGGCGGCGGCCTGGTTCAGGTAACCGAAGAGCAGGCCGTCCGCGACGAAACCGGGCCGGTCGCCGACCGCGACGGGCTCCTTGCCGAGCTCGCGGGCCAGCTCGGTGACCGCCTCCACGGCCGGCGGGGCGGTGAGGACGCAGCTGACGACCTCGACCAGCTTCATCGCCGGGGCCGGGTTGAAGAAGTGCAGGCCCAGCACGCGCTCGGGGCGCTGGGACTCGGCGGCGAGCCGGGTCACCGACAGGGCGTTCGTGCCCGTGGCCAGGATGGCGTCGGGGCGGACCACCGCGTCGAGCTCGCGGAACACCTGCTGCTTGACCTCGTACGACTCGGGCACGACCTCGATGACGAGATCGGCCTCGGCGGCGGCCGCCAGGTCGGTGAAGGTACGGAACCGGGCGAGCACGTCCGCCCGCTCCTGCTCGGTGATGCGCTCCCGGGTGACGGAGCGCGCGGTGGACGCCGCGAGGGCGGCCGCGGCCCGGCGGGCGGCGGCCTCGCTGATGTCGATGCCGATGACCTCGCGGCCGGCCCGGGCGAGGACCTCGGCGATGCCGGTGCCCATCGTGCCGAGGCCGACGACGGCGATGGTCTGGAGGGTGGGCTGACTGGACTGACGGTCCATCGAGGGACTCCAGTGGAAGAGGGTGACGACTGAGGAGCGCGCGGCGCACAGCGCGCGCGGATGCCGTACGGAGTGCCGTGCGGTGAGAGGGCCCGGAGAGAACGGGCCCGGAGGAGAGAACCCGGCAGGAGCGAGTCCCGAGGGTGGAAGCGGCGCAGCCCTGTCCCGGGGTCACGCCGTGCATACGAACCGACCGACACGAGGCGGCTGCGTCACCAGGCCGCCCTCGTACGTGTTGTAAGGACAGTAACTCGCCGGTAACTGGTCCGCCAGAGCGCGGAGATGTGACCTGTACCGCCCAAATGTACCGATCATCGATCATCGATCAACCGGGGGCGTTCCTTCTCCCGGAACCCGGCGCGGCGCCCCCTTCCGCCCCCTAGGGTGGCCGGGTGAACGACGTGCTGGAACGCCTGCGGGCGGAGGCGGGGCAGTCACCCGAGTACGAGGTGCTGCTCGCGGCCGGGCCCGACGACCTGGCGGCCTCCCTCACCACGGCCGGGCTGCCCCTGTGGGCCCGCGAGCTGGCCGCGTACCGGCTGGGCCTCGCGGGAGACCGGCGTGCCTTCGAGTCGCTGGTGCTGCTCCTCAATCACCGGGACCCGCCCCGCTGCGCGGCCGCCGCCGAGGCGCTGGCCGTCCTCGGCGACCCGCGCACCGGCCGCGCGGCGGCGGCCCTCGCCACCAACGGCCTGCGCACCGCCTACGCGCTGCAGCCCGTCCGGCTGCTCACCGCCCTGCGTGCCCCCGAGTCCGTACCGGCTCTGCTGACCACGCTGTCACGGCTCCTGTCACCGAACGACCCGTACTGGCGGGTGGCCCTCGCCTGCGTGGAGGGGCTCGGGGCCCTCGCCGACCCCCGCGCGCGCGAACTCCTCACCCGCGCCCAGTCCCACCCCCGCCTGGCGGTGGCGGCGACGGCCGCGCTGCGCGCGCTCGGATGACAGCATCGGGCCATGCATGATCACCGGACCGGCCACCTGATCCGCATACCCGCACCCGAGGGGGTCGCCCCCGCCGCCGGCTACGCCCACGTCGTCACAGGCACTGGCCGGTTCGTCGCCGTCTGCGGGCAGTGCACCTCGACGAGAAGGGCGCGGTCGCCGGCGAGGGCGACCCCGCCGCCCAGGCCCGCCCGGTCTTCGAGAACCTGCGGCGCTGTCTGGCGGCGGCCGGGGCGACCTTCGACGACATCGTGAAGCCGGCGTACGTCGTGACGGACGTCGCGCACCTCCCGGCGGTACGGGAGGCGCGCGACGCCGTCATCCCCGCCGACCGGCTGCCCGCGTCCTCGGCCGTCCAGGTCGCCGCCCTGTTCCGGCCGGAACTGCTGCTGGAGGTGGAGGCCTTCGCGGCGCTGCCGGCCGGCTGATCGTCAGCCCCGGAAGCCGAGCAGACCGTGCAGCGCGGCGCCGCCCGCCGACGGCGGCACGGCGCGGGTCGCGGTGGCGGGCTTCGGGGCCGCCGGGGCGGGGCAGGTGGCGTCCGCGGCCGTCCCGGTCCTCAGGTACGCCGCCACCTTCTCGTCCAGGCACTTGTTGCCGCTCAGCGAGATGCCGTGGTTGCCGCCGCCCTCCTCGACCACCAGGGCCGACCCCTTCAGCTTGTCCCGCATGCTGAGCGCCCCGTGGAACGGAGTCGCCGCGTCCTCCGTCGCCTGGAGGAGGAGGGCGGGCGGGAGATCCGCGTTGGTCACGTCCGGGGCCTGGAGCGGCTCCGTCGGCCAGAACGCGCACGGGGCGTTGTACCAGGCGTTGTTCCAGGTCATGAACGGCGCCTCGGCGTGCGTCCGCCACATGTCCGCGCGCCACTCGTTCCAGTCCCTCGGCCAGGCCGAGTCCCGGCACTGCACCGCCGTGTAGACGCTGTAGCTGTTTCCCGCGGAGGGCTCCACGGCGCCGAACCGCTGATAGGCCGCCACCAGCGGCTTCGGGTCCTGCTTCACCGCGTACGCCGCGAAGGCCTCGGCGAGGTTCGGCCAGTAGCCGTTGTAGTAGCCGCCCGGAAGGAAGGTGTCCTCCAGTTCCGCCGGGCCCACCTTTCCGCCCGCCGGGGTCTCGCGCAGCGCCTCCCGCATCCCGTACCAGCGCTCCTCGACCGCCTCAGGCTCGGTGCCGAGCCCGTAGGTGGCGTCGTGCTGCGCCACCCAGGCCAGGAACGCCTTGTGGCGGGCGTCGAAGGCACGGTCCTGGGCGAGGTTGTCCTCGTACCAGACCCCGCCCGGGTCGACCACGGAGTCCAGGACGAGCCGGTGCACCCGGCCCGGGTGGAGCTTCGCGTACACCGCGCCCAGGTAGGTCCCGTACGAGTAGCCGAAGTAGCTGATCCGCTCCGCGCCGAGGGCGCCTCGCAGCACCTCGATGTCCCGGGCGGCCGAGACCGTGCCGATGTGCGGCAGCACGTCCGCGTGCCGGGAGCCGCAGGACTCGGCGAAGGCCCGCACCCGGTCCAGGTTGGCTCGCTCGGTCTCCTCGTCGACGGGCACGGAGTCCGGCCGTACGGGCGTGAAGTGGCCGGCCCCGCAGTCGAGGGCGGGCTCGCTCTTGCCGACGCCCCGGGGGTCGAAGCCGATCACGTCGTACTGGGCGGCCACCTCCTTGGGCAGGGCGGAGGCGACGAACCCGGCCAGGCCGCGGCCGCTGCCGCCCGGCCCGCCGGGGTTGACCAACAGCGGCCCCTGGGAGGTGGCGGCGGTGTGGGGGACGCGGGTCAGCGCGAGGGTGATCTGCCGGCCGCCGGGACGGTCGTGGTCGAGGGGCACCTTGAGGGACGCGCACTGCAGCGTGGGGTAGCGCGGGGTCGCGCAGCCGGTCCAGCGCAGCGCGGCCTGTGCCGGTGCTGCCGGGGCTGCCGGGCCGCCCGGAGCCGCCGGGGCGGCCGTGACCGGGCTCGCGAGGGCCGCGGCGACGGTGGAGATCGACAGCAGGACAGCGGCGCGCTTCTTCAAGGGGTGGAGCATGGGGCCTCCCAGCCGAGGGTTCTGGGCGGAATCGTCCCGGAAACCGCGCCTGGAAGGCGGGATTGGGCGGCGTATTGGCCCGATGTGATGACCGTTCAGGGGACGCCGGGCTTCAGAGGAGGCTGAGCTGGGTCGCCGCGGCGGGCGCCTCGCCGGCCGGGCGCTCGGGCGTGACGATCGCGCGGGCAGCGCCCCGCCGGGAGGGGCCGAGGCCGAATTCCGCCGCGAGTTCGTGGACTTGGCGGGTGATCCGGCGCTGGTACCAGGTGGGCGCGTACGAGCCGCCCGCGTACATCCGCTCGTACCGCGGGACCAGGTGGGGATGGTGCGTGCCCAGCCAGGCCGTGAACCACTCGCGCGCCCCGGGCCGCAGATGGAGTACCAGGGGTGTCACGGAGGTCGCGCCGGACTCGGCGACGGCGCGCACGGTCGCCCGCAGCTGCTCCGGCGAGTCACCCAGGAAGGGGATCACCGGGGCCATCAGCACGCCGCACTCGATCCCGGCGTCGGTGAGGGTTCGTGCGGCGCTCAGCCGGGCGGCGGGTGAGGGGGTGCCGGGTTCGACGGTCCGCCAGAGCGAGGCGTCGGTGAAGCCGACCGAGACCGAGATCCCGACCTCGGTGACCTCGGCGGCCTCCCGCAGGAGCGGCAGGTCGCGCAGGATCAGCGTGCCCTTGGTGAGGATGGAGAACGGGTTGGCGTGGTCGCGCAGCGCCTCGATGATCCCGGGCATCAGCCGGTAGCGGCCCTCGGCGCGCTGGTAGCAGTCGACGTTGGTGCCCATGGCGATGTGCGCGCCGGCCCAGCGGGGCGAGCCGAGCTCGCGGCGCAGCAGCTCGGGGGCGTTGGTCTTGACGACGATCTGCGAGTCGAAGCCGAGGCCGGTGTCGAGGTCGAGATAGCTGTGGGTCTTGCGCGCGAAGCAGTACACACAGGCGTGACTGCACCCCCGATAGGGGTTGACGGTCCATTCGAACGGCATGCGCGAGGCACCCGGCACCCGGTTGACGATCGAGCGGGCCCGCACCTCGTGGAAGGTGATCCCGCGGAACTCGGGGGTGTCGAAGGTCCGCGTCACGACGGCGTCGGCCCCGAAGAGCGCGGCCGGCCCCGTAGTGCCCTCGGTCAGGTTGTCCCAGCGCATGAGCGCCTCCCTCGGTAGCTCTGGCCCGAGAATAGAACAAACGTTCCCATGATCGTGCGGAGGGCGGCATGCGCGGGCCAGGGACGCGATCATGCGCGGGACACCCGGGACGCGCCCGCCCGGCCGGGGTGGACGGGGCGGCCACGGGCGGATGCGGGCCGGGCGTGCGCAGCCCGGGCGGGGGACCGATTTGGGCGGCCGGGCCGGAGGTGGTTGGCTTCGCCGTGACGAGCGGACACAACTGCTGGAGGAACAGCTATGGCGCAGGTCGAGGCCACCACGGAGCGGATCATCGCAGCCGACGCGGAGACCGTGTTCGACGCGCTGGCGGACTACACCGGGACCCGGGGCAAGCTGCTGCCCGAGCACTTCAGCGAGTACGAGGTGCGCGAGGGCGGCGACGGCGAGGGCACCCTGGTGCACTGGAAGCTCCAGGCCACCAGCAAGCGCGTACGCGACTGCCTGCTCGAGGTCACCGAGCCCACCGACGGGCAGCTGGTGGAGAAGGACCGCAACTCCTCCATGGTCACGACCTGGCTGGTCACCCCGGCCGGCGAGGGCAAGTCCAAGGCCGTCGTCACCACCGTGTGGAACGGCGCCGGCGGCATCGGCGGCTTCTTCGAGCGCACCTTCGCGCCCAAGGGCCTCGGCCGGATCTACGACACCCTGCTCGCGAACCTGGCCGCCGAAGTCGAGGCCTGAGCCGGGCCGTTGCCCGCGCCGGGGGCGGCTCACCGGATCGGGTGCATCTCCCGGCCCGGGTGAGCCGCCGGAAGCCGGGCGTGGCCCCCGTGGTCGCCGGGGCGCGGGCGGCTAGGGTGGGGCCCTGAGCGCTACCGACCGCCCGGGGGCCCGATGAAGATCCTCATCTCCGCCGACATGGAAGGCGCCACCGGCGTCACCTGGCCCGCCGACGTGCTGCCCGGCACGCCGCAGTGGGAGCGCTGCCGGGGACTGTTCACCTCCGACGTCAACGCCGCCGTGCTCGGCTTCCACGACGGCGGCGCCGACCGGGTCGTCATCAACGAGGCGCACTGGACGATGCGCAATCTGCTGCTGGAGCGGCTCGACGCCCGCGCGGAGATGCTCACCGGCCGCCACAAGACCCTCTCCATGGTCGAGGGCGTCCAGCGCGGCGACGTCGACGGCATCGCCTTCGTCGGCTACCACACGGGCGCCGGCACCGAGGGCGTCCTCGCCCACACCTACCTCGCCAACTCCATCACCGGCGTCTGGGTCAACGAGGTGCGCGCCAGCGAGGGGCTGCTCAACGCCCACGTCGTCGCCGAGTACGGCGTCCCCGTCGTTCTTGTCACCGGCGACGACCTGACGTGCATCGACGCCGCCGGCTACGCCCCGGACGCGGTGACCGTCGCGGTCAAGGACCATGTCTCGCGCTACGCCGCCGTCTGCCGGACCCCGGCCCGCACCGCCGCCGACATCCGGGCCGCCGCCAAGGAGGCCACCGCCCTGGCCGTACGGCACGAGCCGGTCCACGGCGGCCCCTTCACCGTGGAGCTGGAGTTCGACGCCGAGCACCTGGCCATGGCCGCGACCGTCGTCCCGGGCGTGGAGCGGTGCGGGGAACGCAGGGTCGCGTACACCAGCGAGACGATGTACGAGGGGATCCGGGCCTTCAAGGCGGTCACGACGGTCGTCTCGGCAGCCGTGGAGGAGCAGTATGGCTGACATGCGCGCAATCGACACCGAGGCCCCCGTCGACGCCGTGGACGAGGTGGCGCTCGACGAGGCGGTCGAGTTCACCTCCGGCCTCATCAGGATCGACACCACCAACCGGGGCGGCGGCGACTGCCGTGAGCGCCCCGCCGCCGAATACGTCGCCGAGCGGCTCGCCGCCGCCGGTCTGCAGCCGCTCCTGCTGGAGCGCACCCGGGGCCGCACCAACGTGGTGGCCCGGATCGAGGGCACCGACCCCTCAGCCGAGGCCCTCCTCGTCCACGGCCACCTCGACGTGGTCCCGGCCGAGGCAGCCGACTGGAGCGTGGACCCCTTCTCCGGTGAGGTCCGCGACGGCGTGGTCTGGGGCCGCGGCGCCGTCGACATGAAGAACATGGACGCGATGGTGCTGGCCGTCGTACGGGCCTGGGCGCGCGCCGGGGTGAAGCCGCGGCGGGACATCGTCATCGCCTACACCGCCGACGAGGAGGACAGTGCGATCGACGGATCCGGCTTCCTCGCCGACCGGCACCCGCACCTCTTCGAAGGCTGCACGGAGGGCATCAGCGAGTCCGGCGCCTTCACCGTGCACACCGGGCCCGGGCGCGCCCTCTACCCGATCGCGGCAGGCGAACGGGGCACCGCCTGGCTCAAGTTGACCGCGCACGGCACTGCCGGCCACGGCTCCAAACCCAACCGGGCCAACGCCGTCACCCGCCTCGCCGCCGCCGTCGCGCGGATCGGCGCGTACGAGTGGCCGGTGCGGCTCACCGACACCGTCACCGCCTGCATCAGGGAACTCGCCGCGTTGCAGGGCCTGTCGGTGGACCCGCGCCACCCCCGCTTCGACCTCGACGCGGTCCTCGCCGAACTGGGTCCGGCCGCCGCCCTGGTCGAGGCGACCGTCCGCAACAGCGCCAACCCGACCATGTTCACCGCCGGTTACAAGCTCAACGTGGTGCCAGGGCAGGCCACCGCCTACGTCGACGGGCGCATGCTGCCCGGTGGCGAAGCCGAGTTCATCGCGACCCTGGACGCCCTCACGGGCCCCGACGTGCGGTGGGAGTTCCACCACCGGGAGGTCCCCCTCGAAGCCCCCGTGGACGGGCGGACGTACGCGATCCTGCGCGAGTCCGTCGAGCGGTTCGACCCCGAGGGGCACGTGGTGCCCTTCTGCATGGCGGGCGGCACCGACGCCAAGCAGTTCTCCCGCGTCGGCGTCACCGGCTACGGCTTCTCCCCCCTGAAGCTGCCGCCCGGCTTCGACTACTGGGCCCTCTTCCACGGCGTGGACGAGCGGGTCCCCGTCGAAGCCCTGCACTTCGGCGTCCGCGTCCTCGACCACGCACTGCGGACCCTGTGAGCGGGGCCCGGTGATGACTGCACCGACCCGCCCCTACGGAAGCTGGCCCTCACCCATCGACGCCGCGCTCGCCGCCTCGCTCGACGGACGCCCCGAGTACGTCGGCACGGTCGGCCCCGAGGTGTGGTGGACCGAGCCCCGGCCGCAGGAGGCCGGCCGCAGGACCCTGGTCCGCCGCCGCCTCGCCTCCGGCGACGGTCCCGCCGGCGCACACGTCACCGAACTGCCCTCGCCGTGGAACGTGCGCAGCCGGGTCACCGAGTACGGCGGACGGCCCTGGGCCGGAGCCGAACGGCCCGTCGGCGGACCGCTGCTGGTCTTCGTCCACTGCGCCGACCAGCGGCTGTACGCCTACGAGCCCGACGCACCCGGCGGCCCCCCGCCGCGGCCCCTCACTCCCGTGTCCGCGACGGGCGGCGGGCTGCGCTGGGCCGACCCGGTGCTGCGCGGCGGTGAGGTCTGGTGCGTGCTGGAGGAGTTCACCGGGCCCGCGCCGACCGATGTGCGCAGGGTGCTGGCCGCCGTTCCGCTGGACGGGTCGGCCGCCGGGCACCGCGCCGCGGTACGGGAACTGACGGACGACGGGCACCGCTTCACCACCGGGCCCCGGCTCTCCCCGGACGGACGGCACGCGGCCCGGCTGGTGTGGGACCACCCCCGGATGCCCTGGGACGGCACCGAGCTGCAGCTGGCCGAGGTCACCGCCGACGGCGCATTGACCGGCGCCCGGACCGTGCTCGGCGGCCCCGACGAGGCCGTCGCCCAGGTCGACTGGGCCGCCGACGGAACCCTCCTCGCGGTCAGCGACCGCGGCGGCTGGTGGAACCCGTACCGCGTGGACCCGCAGACGGGGCACGCGGTCAACCTCTGTTCCAGGGAAGAGGAGTTCGGCGGCCCGCTGTGGAAGCCGGGGCTGCGCTGGCTCGCCCCGCTGCCCGACGGACTCGTCGCCGTCCTGCACGGCCAGGGCTCCCCGGTGCTCGGCGTCCTGGACCCGGAGAGCGGCGACCTGGTGGACGCGGCCGGGCCGTGGACGGCCTGGCAGCCGACGCTCGCCGTGCACGGCACGCGGGTCTACGGGGTCGCCGCCAGCCCGCGCAGCGCGTACGAGGTGGTCGAGCTGGACACCGCCACCGGCCACGCCCGGGCGGTGGGCGCGCAGGCGACGGACCCGGTCGACCCGGCCTACTACCCGGAGCCGCAGAGCCGGACCTTCCTCGGCCCCGACAACCGGGAGATCCACGCCCACGTCTACCCGCCGCACCACCCGGCCTGCCGGGCCGCCGCCGACGAACTGCCCCCGTACGTGGTGTGGGCGCACGGCGGACCCACCGACCACGTGCCGCCCGTACTCGATCTGCACATCGCGTACTTCACCTCGCGCGGCATCGGCGTGGTCGAGGTGAACTACGGCGGCTCCACCGGCTACGGCCGCGCCTACCGGGAGCGGCTGCGCGAGCAGTGGGGCGTGGTGGACGTGGAGGACTGCGCGGCGGTGGCCCGGGCGCTGGCCGCCGAGGGCACCGCAGACCCCGCCCGGCTCGCCATCCGCGGCGGCAGCGCGGGCGGCTGGACGGCCGCGGCCTCGCTCGCCGCCACCGACCTGTACGCCTGCGCCGCGATCATCTACCCGGTACTGGACCTGCTCGGCTTCGCCGAGGAGACCCACGACCTGGAATCGCACTACATCGACGGCCTCGCCGGGCCGCCGCAGACCCTCGCCGTACTGTGCCGCGAGCGCTCCCCGGTGGCTCGTGCCGACCGGATCACCGCGTCGTTCGTCCTGCTCCAGGGGCTGGACGACCCGGTCTGCCCGCCCGCCCAGGCCGAACGCCTCCTGGCCGCCATGCGGGGCCGGGGGGTGCCGCACGCGTACCTGGCCTTCGAGGGCGAGGGTCACGGCTTCCGGAGGGCGGATACCATGGTCCGGGCGCTGGAGGCCGAACTGTCGCTGTACGCGCAGGTCTTCGGGATCGAGCGGACCGACGTCCCGCGGCTGGAGCTCAGAACGTAGGGCTCCGTCAGGCGGTGCGCAGCCGGATCCGGAGCGGGCCCGTCCCCGTCAGGCGGTGTGCAGCCAGATCCGGAGCGGGCCGATCGGGGTGAACCCGGCTCGGAGGGCGGCGTCGAGGTCCTCCCCGTGCTCGTAGCCCACGACCGGCAGGTCCGGCCAACGGGCGGTGATCGCGGCGAGGGCCCCCGCCCAGGCGGCGTCGGTGCCGGCCCCGTCGTGGGCGAACAGGTTGGACAGGCCCACGACCCCGCCGCCGGTGCTCGCCACGGCGCCGGCCACGATCCGGCCGCCGGCGCGCGCCGCCAGGAAGGCGGTGTCCTCGCCCAGCAGGGCCGGGCTGAACAGCCCGGTGCTCTCCTCGCCGTCCCAGGCGGCCTCCCAGGCCTCCAGCTCCCCGGGGGTGGCGACCCGCGACCACTCCGGGCCCGACGCCGAGTCCGGCACCGCGACCCCGGCCGGGCGGTGGATCCACTCGGCCTCGAACAGCACCTCGAAGCCGTGCCCGGCCAGGTCGAGGTCGCCGAAGCTGTCCTTCACCGAGCACCCGGGGCTGCCGGTGTCGATGCCGGCCACCAGCGAGGCCGCCGCGGCGCCGGGCGCGAGGGTCACGGCATCGGGGTAGAGCGGCGGGGTCCGGCGCGCGCTCGCCCAGTGGTCCGCCGCGAACGCGCCGCCCGGACCGTGTCCGCGCACGACGGCGTCGCACCAGTCGGCGTTGTTGCGCGCCGCGGCGAGGAGGAGTTCAGGGGTGTCGGAGGTGATGATCACACCGGCGATGCTGTCATACCGCCTAGCCTCGGAAGATGACCTTCTCCACGTATCTGCGGGAGGGCGCGCGGGTGGGCCTGCGCCCCTTCCGGCTCGCCGACGGGCCCGAGTTCACCGCACGCGCGCACGAGAGCCGCGACCTCCACCGCCCCTGGCTGTTCCCGCCGACCACCATCGAGGCGTACGAGGCCTACGCGGCCCTGCTGACCGAGGGCGCCGGCCGCACCGGGTTCCTCGTGTGCGAACTCGGGACCGGAGCACTGGCCGGCTTCGTCAACGTCAACAACATCGTCGGCGGCGCCTTCCAGTGCGGCGCCCTCGGCTACGGGGCCTTCGCGCACGCCGCCGGGCGCGGGCTGCTGCGCGAAGCCCTCGGCCTGGTCCTCGCGCACGCCTTCGCCCCCATAGGGGAGGGCCTCGGCCTGCATCGCCTGGAGGCCAACGTCCAGCCCGGCAACACCGCCTCGATCGCGCTGGTCCGCGGCGCCGGTTTCCGTCTGGAGGGCTTCTCCCCGGACTTCCTGTACATCGACGGCGCCTGGCGCGACCACGAGCGCTGGGCCCTCACGGCCGAAATGCCGACCCCCGGAGGGACCCATCGCACAGGATGAGGGCATGCGAACCCTCGTGCTCCTCGATGCCCCGTCCAACCTCGGCCTGCGCCCGCCGGCGCCCGGCACCGTACCCGGCGTCTACAAGCTCGCCGGGGCCCTGCGCGAACAGGGCCTGCTGGCCCGGCTCGGGGCGCGCGAGGGCGGGGTGGTCGTCCCGCCGCGCTACGACCGCGGCGACTGGAAGGAGGGCGACGGCGTGTTCCACGCCGCCGCCCTCGCCGCGTACACCGTCACCCTCGCCGACCGGATCGAACGGCACCTGCGGGCAGGGGAGTTCCCCGTCGTACTCGGGGGCGACTGCTCGATCCAGCTCGGCGCCGCCCTCGCCATGCGGCGGCTCGGACGGTACGGACTGGCCGCCGTCGACGGCTCGGCCGACTTCCGCCACCCGGGCAACGAAGCCGTCAACGGGCCCGTGGGAGCCGCCGGCGGCGAGGAACTGGCCCTGTCCACCGGACGCGGCCAGGCCGATCTCTCGGACCTGGAGGGCCGCTCGCCGTACCTGCGGGACGAGGACGTGCGCCTCTTCGGGCTGCGGCCGGGCGACCCGGACCTCGCGGAGCTGCGTGCGGCCGGGATCCACGCGGCCACCGTCGAGGAGATCCGCGAGCGCGGTGCCGGACCGGTGGCGCGGGCCGCCCTGGACGGGTTGCACCCGCCGGCCGCCGCCGGATTCTGGGTGCACCTGGACGCCGACGTGCTCGACCCCGGCGTCATGCCGGCCGTGGACAGCCCCGATCCCGGCGGCCTGGTCCCCGACGAACTCGCCGAGCTCCTCGCGGTGCTGGTGCACTCGCCGCGCTGCGTCGGGATCGACGTCACGGTCTACGACCCGGACCTGGACCCGGACGGGCGTGCGGGCGCCCTCCTCGCCGACCTGGTGGCGGGCGCATTCGCGTAAACCGGACGGGGTCAGGGGCGGGGAGGGGGCTACGGGTGGGGGCAGGGGTACGGATGGGCTGCGATGAGCTGCCGACGGGCCGGGGGCGGGTTGCACACGGGTCCCGCGCAGGGGCCTTTGCGTCATCCTGACCGGTGGTGATCCGCGGAACCCCTGTGCACGGGCCGCCCCGGCGTGTTCCATTTCCCTCATGGCCACCACCGTCCGACGCGCCGTACTGACCCTCCCCGCAGCCCCGTTGGGCCCCGAGAATCCGCTGCCGCCCCTCCACGCGCCCGACGGCGTGCACGTCCTGGACACGCGCTCGCGCGACGGGCTGCCCCGCGACATGGCGCGGCAGATCGGGTACGAGCCGTTGCGCTCCCTGCTGCCCGTACGGATGCGCGACGGGTACCGACGGGATCGCGCGGAGCAGGAGTTCGAGGCGGTCGTCATCGAGAACGAGCACCTGCGGGTCACCGTGCTCCCGGGACTCGGCGGGCGCGTCCACTCGCTCGTACACGTGCCGACCGGGCGTGAACTCCTCTACCGCAACCCGGTGTTCCAGCCCGCCAACTTCGCGCTGAACGGGGCCTGGTTCTCCGGCGGCATCGAGTGGAACATCGGCGCGACCGGGCACACCGCCCTGGCCTGCGCCCCGCTGCACGCCGCGCTCGTCCCGGCCCCCGACGGGGGCGTGATGGTCCGGCTGTGGGAGTGGGAGCGCCTGCGCGACCTGCCCTTCCAGGTGGACCTGTGGCTGCCGGAGGACTCGCGGTTCCTCTACGTCGGCGTCCGTGTGCGCAACCCGCACGAGCGGCCCGCCCCCGTGTACTGGTGGTCCAACATCGCCGTCCCGGAGGACGCGGGGACCCGCGTGCTCGCCCCCGCCGACGAGGCCTGGCACTTCGGCTACGAGCGCTCGCTGCGCCGCATCCCGGTGCCGCACTGGGAGGGCGCGGACCGCACCTACCCGCTGGGCAGCGCGTATCCGGCCGACTTCTTCTACGAGGTCCAGGGCGCGGACCGGCCCTGGATCGCCGCGCTGGACGCCGCCGGGCAGGGGCTCGTACAGACCTCCACCGGGCTGCTGCGCGGGCGCAAGCTGTTCGTGTGGGGGGCGGGCGGCGGCGGCCGGCGCTGGCAGGAGTGGCTGACGCAGCCGGGTACGGGCGGTTACGCGGAGATCCAGGCCGGGCTGGCCCGCACCCAGCTGGAGCACGTACGGCTGGAGGGCGGCGCGGAGTTCAGCTGGCTGGAGGCGTACGGGCCGCTGTCGGCGGAGTCCGCGCAGGTGCACGGCGCCGACTGGACCGCGGCCCGCGCCGCGGCCGAGGGCGCGCTGGACACCGCATTGCCGCGGGAGCGGGTGGGCGAGGCGTACGAGGCGTGGCGCGGATGCGCCGACACCGAACCGGGGGAGCGGCTGGCGACGGGCTCGGGCTGGGGCGCCCTGGAGGTGCTGTGCGGGCGCCTCGAACTGCCGGGCACGCCCTTCGCGGAGTCCACGCTCGGCCCGGACCAGGAGCCGTGGCTGGAGCTGTGGCGCACGGGCGTCCTCCCCGCCCCGCGCCGGGCGGTACCGCCGGGGCCGAGCCTGGTCGCCGCGCACTGGCGGGACATGCTGGAGACGGCTCCGGCCGATCCGCTGACCGAGTACCACCTGGGCGTGGCCCAGTGGCACGCCGGAGACGTGGCCCAGGCGGTACGGAGCTGGGAGCGCGGGCTGGCGCCGGCCCCCTCGCGGTGGCCTCTGCTGCGCTGCCTGGCGAGGGCGGACGCGCTGGCCGGCGATCCGGCGCGGGCGGCCGACCGATACGCGGCGGCCTTCGAGCACCTGGCCGCGGAGAGCCGCGGCGACGAACCGTGGACGGCCGCGGAGTCCGCGCTCGGCCAGGAGGCGATGGCGGCCCTCCTCGCCGTCGGCCGCCTGGCGCAGGCCCGCGCCGTGTGGGACCGGCTGAGGCCCGCCCTGCGCGAAGAGGGCCGCTTCCGGCTCCTCGCCGCCCGGCTGCTCGCGGCGGAGGGCCATGTGGCGGCGGCCCGCCGGGTCTTCGAGGACGGCTTCGAACTCGCGGACCTCCGGGAGGGCGAGGAGACCTTGTCCGAGGTCTGGTCCACCCTCACGGACCGCCCCCTGCCTACGCAGTACGACTTCCGCATGCGCCCGCCGGTGTAGGGGGGCGCGGCGCGGCGTCGTCTACTTCTTGATCTCGTTGATGCAGAGCACGAACTGCTTGCCGGAACTGCGGCGGCCGCCGCTGGTCTGCTCGTGGTAGCCGACGTCCGACTTGCCTTCGCACCTGCTGCTGTCCACCGTGTCGGGGATCACCTCGACCACCTTGTAGGTGGCGGTGGCGTCCCCGCACTTCACCACCTGCAGGTCGGGGCTGATCGTGGACCCGTTGTTCTTGAGGCAGTCCCCGGCCTCGGCCTGGTCGGCGTCGTCCCGGCTCAGGAAGTAGCCGACCGCGATGACGATGACGGCGATCCCCATGCCGATGATCTTCAGGATCTTCATGAAGCCCATGCCCCCGCTCCTGGCCGGCGGCGCCGGGGCCGGCGGGGGAGCGGACCACTGCTGTTGCTGCTGCGGGTACATCTGCTGCTGGGGAACGCCGCCGTACGGAGGCTGGGCCTGCTGCGGGTGCCCGTACCCCGGCTGGGGCGGGTATCCCTGCGGCGGCTGCTGTGCGTACGGGCCGGGCTGGCCGGCGTACGGGCCGGGTCCCTGCGGCGGCGGGTAGGTCATGCGGGAGTCCCCCAATGGGCGTACTTATGTTCTCTTGACGTGGGCACGCTATAGCAAGCGATCACCGCCGCTCGAACCGCGTCCCACGGGGGCGGAGTCAGGCCCGGCAGAGGATCTCGCCGTGCAGGACCGAGAACCAGGCGTCCGGGGACGTGCCCCAGGCACGCCACGCGTCGGCGATCCCGGACAGGTCCGAGGTGTTCGCATGGCCCCCGGAGGTGGCGAGGGCCGCGTACGCGGAGTCCGTCGTCCGGTCCGCCCACAGGGCCGACCACCAGCCGGCCTCCTCCGGGGTGGCGAAGCACCAGGCCGTCGCCGAGGAGGTCACATCCGTGAACCCGGCCTCCCGTGCCCAGCCCCGGAGCCGCCGCCCCGCGTCGGGTTCGCCGCCGTTCGCGCGGGCGACCCGCCGGTACAGGCTCAGCCAGTCGTCCAGGCCGGGCGCGGCCGGGTACCAGGTCATCGCGGCGTAGTCGGCGTCGCGTGCGGCCACGACTCCGCCCGGCCGGCACACCCGCCGCATCTCGCGCAGAGCCTGCACCGGGTCGCCGACGTGCTGCAGCACCTGGTGGGCGTGGACCACGTCGAAGGAGTCGTCCGGGAAGTCCAGCGCGTGGACGTCCGCCGTGCCGAAGGACACGACGGCGCCCAGCCCCCGCTCCTGCGCGTGGGCGCGGGCCTGCGCGAGGACGTCCTCGGCGGCGTCGACGGCGGTGACCCGGCCGCCCGGCGCGACCAGCTCCGCCAGGTCCGCGGTGATCGTGCCGGGGCCGCAGCCGACGTCCAGCACCGACATCCCCGGCCGCAGCTCGCCGATCAGGTACGCGGCGGAGTTCTCGGCGGTGCGCCAGCGGTGCGAGCGCAGGACCGACTCGTGGTGGCCGTGCGTGTAGACGGCGGTCTCCTTGGCGGCGTTCATGACCGTACCCCTCCTCGTCGAAGCGTGGGTCCCACGGTAGATGATCAGTTCGACATCTGAGATGCGCGTTCTGACATGTGGACAACCGCGGGGTGGGCCAAGGGGTGCGGGCGGGTCGGTGGCAGGGTGATGCGGGTGCGAGGAGAGTGGCTCCAGGAGGGGTCGGCCAGGAGGACATCCCAGTGCGGAGGACGGTGAGAGCCATGCCGGAGACGCTGCTCGAACGGCACGCCGAGGCGCTGCGGCTCTTCGGCGAGCGGGTGCGCGCGGTCGAGGACGACCGCTGGGACGCACCGACCCCGTGCAGCGAGTGGAACGTGCGGGACCTCGTCAACCACGTCACCGGGGAACAGCTCTGGATCCCGCCGCTGGTGGCCGAGGGGCGCACGGTCGAGGAGCTCGGCGACGCCTTCTCCGGTGACGTGCTGGGCGTCGACCCGGTGGCGGCCTGGGAGAGGGCCTCGGCCGCCGCGCACGCCGCCTTCGCCGCGTCCGGCGCGCTGGAGCGGACCGTGCGGCTCTCGTACGGGCCCACGCTCGGGTCGGCGTACTGCTCGGAGCTGACCGCCGACTGCGTCGTGCACACCTGGGACCTCGCCCGGGCCGTCGGCGCCGACGACCGACTGCCCGACGGCCTCGTCGAGTTCTCCATCAAGGAGGTCATGCCGTACGCCGACGGGCTCGCGGCCAGTGGCATGTACGCCGAGCCGGTCGACGTTCCGGCGGGCGCGAACGCGCAGACCAGGCTCCTCGCGATGGTGGGGCGGAAGGGCTGACGCCCGCGACGGGTCGCGATAACAGGCATACAGTCCTAAATAATCGTATAAAGGTCAGGATCGGTGGAGCGGAGCAGGGCGAGCACGGCAGAGAGCGCAGCAGGACGGGCGCGGCGCGGCGAGCGCGGAAGGCGGGAAGCGGTGGCGGGGATGCAGCGCACGGCGCCGGAGGGCCGGGGCCCGGTCCGGTACGGCCCGCCCGCACCCCAGCCGGGCCTGCCCGTACTGCCCGAGCTGCTCTCCGTCCTCGCCGCGGCCGCCGGGCGCTCCGCCCCCGAACCCCCGGGCGGCGGTACAGCCCTGCGCGAGGCCGCCTGCCGGCACTGGGGCCGGCGCGGGCTCGCCACCTCCCCGGAGAACGTGGCCGCCGGACCCGGAGCCCCCGCCCTGCTCCTGGCCCTGCTCGGGGCGTACGGGGGCGACGTGATGCTGCCCCGCCCCTGTCCCGCCTGGTGGACCCCGCAGGTCCGGCTGCTGGGACGGCGGGCCTACCACGTGCCGACCCCGGCCGAGTGCGGCGGCGTGCCGGACCCCTACGCGCTGCTGGAGACCGTACGGCGGGTCCGCGCCGAGGGCGGCGACCCGCGCGTGCTGCTGCTGTCGGTGGCCGACGACCCGACCGCGACGGTGCCGCCGCCCGAGATGGTGCACGAGGCCTGCGAGGCCGCCGAATCCGCCGGACTGTTCGTCGTCAGCGACGAGAGCTGGCGCGACACCGTCCACCGCCCCCACGACACCCTGGTCCTGAGCCCCGCCGAGATGCTCCCCGACCAGGCCGCGGTCCTGGTCGACCTCTCCGGCGCGCTGCTGCCCGCCGGCTGGCCCGCCGCCGTGGTCCGCTTCCCAGGCACCCCCCGCGGGACCTGGCTGTGCGCCCGCACCCTCGATGTCCTCACCGCCACGGGCGCGATGGTCGCCGGTCCCGTCGCCGGCGCCGCCGCGCACGCCCTCGACGAACCCGACGTCGTCGCCGGACGCGCCTACGCGGCCACCGCCCTGCACGGTGCGGTGGCCGCCGCCGCGCACCGCCGACTGCTCGAGGCCGGGGCCCTGGCCCGGCCCCCGCAGGCCGGCCGGCACCTTTACGCCGACCTCACCCCGCTGCGCGCCGGACTCGCGCGGCACGGCGTCGCAGACGCCATGGAACTGGAGGACTGGCTCGGCGGCCGGCTCGGCGCGCCCACGCCGGGCGGGCAGCGGTTCGCGGACGAACTGGGCGCGCTGCGGGTGAGGTTGTCCACCGGGCCGCTGCTGGGTGCCACTCCGCGGGAGCGGATGGCCGCCCTCACCGCCCGCGATCCGCTGGCGCTGCCGCACGTACAGGACTCCCTGGACCTCCTCGGCTCGGTCCTGGCGGAGCTGGCCTGACCCCCCGTCCCCGTCCCGATCCGCCCCCGGCCAGCCCGCCCCGGCCAGCCCGCCCCGGCCAGCCCCGCCCCGGCCAGCCCCGACCCGACCCGACCCGACCCGACCCGACCCGACCCGACCCGACCCGACCCGACCCGGAACGGAGACTTCTCGATGAGGGACCGGACGGACGCCACCACCCCCGCCACCGCCCCCGCCTCCGTGCCTCCCGCTCCGGTACGGCCCGCGCCTCGTCCCACACTGACAACACCGACGCCCCCTCCGGCACCCCCTCCGGCACCGACGCCGGAGCCCGAGCGCAGCTCCGCTCCGCGCCCGCTCGGTGAACACCGCCGGTGGCCCGGCTCCTTCGCCGACCGGCTGACCGCCCCGCTCCCCGGCGTCCGCGCCTTCGCACGGCTCGCCCGCGAGGGCGCCTTCCGGCCCGGCCCCGAAGGGCTGCGCGGCATCCCCGACCTGCCGTACGAGCCGGGCCCGCTGCCCGCTGCGGCCCCCGGCACGGTCTCCGTCACCTGGGCCGGGCACGCCAGCTGGGTCCTGCGCACCGGCGGGCTGACCGTGCTGACCGACCCCGTCTGGTCCCGGCGGATCCTCGGCACCCCGACCCGGATGACCCCCGTCGGGGTGCCCTGGGAGGACCTGCCTCCGGTGGACGCGGTGGTCATCAGCCACAACCACTACGACCACCTCGACGCCCCCACCGTCAAACGGCTGCCCCGGCACACGGCCCTCTTCGTCCCCGCCGGGCTCGCAGGCTGGTTCCGCCGCCGCGGCTTCACCCGGGTCACCGATCTGGACTGGTGGGAGTCGGCCGAACTGGACGGCGTGCGCTTCGAGTTCGTCCCCGCCCACCACTGGTCGAAGCGGTCCCTGATCGACACCTGCCGGTCCCTGTGGGGCGGCTGGATCCTCACCGACACCCTCAGTCAGACCCCGAGGAGCGTCTACTTCGCGGGTGACACGGGCTACGGCCACTGGTTCGGGGAGATCGGCCGCCGTCACCCCGGCATCGACCTCGCCCTTCTGCCCGTCGGCGCCTACGCCCCCCGCTGGTGGCTCGGCGACGTCCACGCCGACCCGGAGGAAGCCGTCCAGGCCTGCCTCGACCTCGGCGCCCGCCGGATGGCCCCGATGCACTGGGCCACCTTCGTCCTCTCCGCCGAGCCGGTCATGGAACCCCTGCACCGCACCCTGGCCGCCTGGTCCCGCGCAGGACTGCCCCGCGACCACCTCTGGGACCTCCCGATCGGCGCCTCCCGCACGCTGCCCGACTAGAAGCCCGAGTGCGGCTGCGCATGCCCGGGCGGGGGAGAGGGGATACGGCTCTCGAAGCCATCGGTCACCGGGAGGGGACGAACCACGATGAAACGCGTTACGTCACTGATCAGTTCCATGGCTCTGGGTATCGGCCTGGCGGTCGCGGCAGCCACCCCGGCGGCCGCCGACCCCTACGACTGCCGCACCTGGTACCAGTCCAGCACCACCGCCGCGGGGACCTGTACCAACGGAACCGGCGAGTTCCGCGTCTACACCCGGTGCGACAGGCCCCTCGCGCGGGACTACACGGTGTACGACCCGACGTGGCGGCGCGTCGGCACCACGAGTACGGCGATCTGCCACAGCGGCGGCAAACCGTACGGCGCGGGCATCCAGGTCCACTAGGAGTGAGGGTCAGGGGGTGGTGATCGAGGAGGGGGTGGTGATCGAGGCGTTCGCCTCCGCGTAGTGGGCGGCGAGATTGTCCTGGGCGGGCTTGGCCCGCCCGGCCGCCCGCTGCGCGAACGCCCGGAGGACGTTGGCGGTGACCGTGCGCGTGAAGTGTCCGGCGCGGGCGTCCAGACCGTGGTTGGCCTTGCCGCCACCGGGCCCGCGCGCGTCGAGGGCCTCGACCCAGCGCATGGTGCCCGTGGCGAAGACCGCGGCACCTCCGGGCAGGGAGACGTAGGCCGTATCCGCGTACGAGGCCCTGCCCTTGCACACCACCGGCGAGTGCGCGAGGACTTCGATCGGCCGGGGCGTCGGGAAGGACGGGTTCACCCGGTCGAACTCGATCCCCACGAGGTGGGGAAACGAGTCACCGGCCCGCGCGCCGGTGCCCGCCAGGAGCCAGTGGTCCGGGTGGGAGACGACATAGGGGGCGTCGACCGGATAGCCGTCGTAGATGACGCCGAGCAGTGAGCTCTCCGGGTCGGGGGCGGGCGCGCGCCGGAAGTCGTTCGTGGGCGCGGAGCCCTGCTGGAAGCCGGGGTCCCGGGCGTAGTCGTTCTTGTAACAGACCACGATGCGGTCCGGCGCGGTCGGCGAGGCCGCGAAGCGGATTCTCCGGTAGCAGCAGTTGGCGCCGAGCACGGCCAGGTTCATCCCCGCATCGCGCGCCCGGGTCACGTGGCGGCGCTGCTCGGGACTCCAGTACTCGTCGTGGCCCGGCGAGACCATGGCCGCTGCGTCGCGCAGGAGGTCCGGATCGCGGGTCAGGTCCAGACCCGTCGCGTACGCCAGGGGAAGACCCAGGCGCTCGGCGAGCGCGATCACGGGTGCCTCGAACACGAGGAACTGGCCGGCGCCCTGTCTGTTGGCGTACGGGCGGTCGAAGGAGACTTGGAGGGACCGCGACCCGCTCTTGCCAGTCGAGCCCCTGTAGAGGTCCGCGCCGCCCCACCGGTTGTACGCCTGCCATGTGGCCACCGCGTTGACCACGACCGTACGGCCGGCGGCCGAGGAGGACCGGACGGTGAGCGGCAGGTAGCGCTGGGCCCGTCCGTCTCTGGTGTCCAGCCGCAGGAGGTAACAGCCTTCCGGCCACCCCGAGGTGTCCACTTGCGCCGTCGGTTCCCACGGGGCGTGCGCCATCCGCGTGGCTGGATCGGTCCTGGCCGGTGGCTGGCGGACGCCCGGCAGAGCGGTCGACTTCCAGACCAGGCGGGCCCGGGCGCCGCCGTACCAGCCCATCCGGTAGGCGGAGACGGTGTAGAACGCCGACGTCGTCGACACCCGCAGCGCCACCGGCTCACCGGGGCGGACGCTGACCCGGTCGGCGAACCCCTCGACGGCACGCGCCGGTCCGGTCCGGGTGATCCGCCAGTCGGGGGAGCCGGGCAGCGCGTTCTCGGCCTTCACATCGAGCCCGCACCCCCTCCGGACGCGGTCCGCGGCCTCGTCGGGGCCGGCGGCGGCACGCGCGGCCGTCGTCATACCAGCAGGCCATGAAGCGAGCGCGGCAGCGGCAAACCCCAGGAAGAGCCGGCGCCCGGGCCCCAGCCGGTATGACGACGGCCCGTCCGGAACACCCGTCTGCTCCATCACATCACCCCGAGAATCCGAACCGCCTGGGAACCGTTCTAGCCCATGACGCGCACCACTTCCCTGCGCGCCACGCAACGAAGCGGTCTTGGAGCAGGGCTCCGGGTGGGGTGACGGCCGGCGCCCCGGGGTGCCGGGAGACTCGCGGCCGGCCGTGCCCGTCAGCGGGCGGCGACCCGCCGGTCGTGCTCGATGCCGGTGAGGAAGAAGTTTCGTACGTCCTCGGCGAGCAGCTCCGGCACCTCCATCGCGGCGAAGTGGCCGCCGCGGTCGAATTCCGACCAGTGCCTGATGTCGTACAACCGCTCGGCCAGCGGTCTCACCGACTGGGTGATGTCGTGCGCGAACACCGCCACACCCACCGGTACCGGGCACGGCTCGGTCCGCCGCTGCGCCTCGCGGTGCAGCCGCGCTGAGGAGGCGGCGGTGGCGGTCAGCCAGTACAGCGAGACGTCGGTGAGCAGCCGCTCGTCGCTGATGGTCGAGCGGGGGTCGGTCCAGTGTGCGAAGCGCTCGGCGATCCAGGCCAGCTGGCCGACCGGCGAGTCGGTCAGCGCGTAGCCGATGGTCTGCGGGGTGGTGGCCTGCAGGGCCTGGTAGGGCGGACGGTTCGCCATCATCTGCCTGACCTTGTCCAGCCGGGCCTCATCCGCTTCGGACAGTTCGATGCCGGCGTCCGGGTCCGGCCGGGTCGGCAGGTAGTTGACGTGGACCCCGACGACCCGCTCGGGCGCCACCGCGCCGAGCGCCGTCGAGATGCCCGAGCCGAAGTCGCCGCCGTGAGCGCCGTAGCGCTTGTAGCCGAGACGGTGCATCAGCTCGGCCCAGGCCCGTGCGACGTGGGCGATGTCCCAGCCGCGGCGGTGGGTCGGTCCGGAGAAGCCGTAACCCGGGATGGACGGAATCACCAGGTGGAAGTCGCGCGACAGCGGCTCGATCACATCCAGGAACTCCAGGAACGAACCGGGCCAGCCGTGGGTGAGGATCAGCGCGAGAGCGTCGGGCTTCGAGGACCGGACGTGCACGAAGTGGATGTTCTGGCCGTCGATCTCGGTGGTGAAGTGCGGAAGCCGGTTGAGCTCGGCTTCATGCACGCGCCAGTCGTAGCCGGTGCGCCAGTGCTCGGCGAGCTCCTGCAGCCGCGCCAGGGGGAATCCGTAGTCCCACCCGGCGTCGGCCACCTCGTTGGGCCAACGGGTGCGGGAGAGACGGTCGGTCAGGTCGTCGAGGTCGGCCTGGGGGATGTCGATGCGGAACGGCTTGATCATGGTCTGCACTCCGGCGAGATTCATTGGAAGCCCAAACGTTCGTGACACCAACGAAACTAAACTGTTAGTCGGACTAACGCAAGAGGGGGGTGGGGTGCTCACTTCGAGGGTGATGGGCCCGCAGAACGGCCGGACCAGAGCGCGAAGGGCGGGCTCGGTGACCCGCGGGCTCGCCGTCCTGTGCACTGCGGACGGAGCGCGAACGACCTCGGAGCCGGCGCGCCGTATCGGCGTCAGGAGCGCGACGGCCTCCGCCCACGCCTCGGCGCTGCGCGCAGCCGGCCTCCTCGCCACCACCCGCACGGGCCGCCCCGTGCATCACAGGCGTACGGTGCTGGGGGGACTCCTGCTGAACGGCGGCTCTCGCGGCCCGAAAGCGCCACGAGGCGCCTTCCCGGGCGGGCCGGGCCCGAGCTGATCGGCCCGGCGGCGCCCGGAACGTCTCAGTGGTGCCAGGCCCGGCCGCCCGTATTGCGGATGAAGCGCTGCAGCACCTTGAGGGTGGTCAGGTACTCCTCGTCCGAGACGTCGGCGTGCCGCTCGGCCCACAATTCCTCTTGCAGGGCCGCTGCCCTGCCGAAGAACTCCCGTCCCTCGGAGGTGATCCCGAGGCGGCCGCCGGCGTCCTGCGTGATCCAGCCCCGGGCGATGGTCGTGTCGATCTCCTCGCCCACCATCCCCCCGCCCACGGCGAGATAACCCTGCAGGGTCTCGGTCACCTCCTCGCGGGTCTTCGTCTCCGCGGCCCCGGCCACCTGCGCCAGGACCCACCACTGGGGCTGGGTGGTGCCGATCCCGGCGAGCGCGCCGCGGGTGCGGGCGACGATCGCGTCGTAGGCGGCCCAGCTCCAGTAGTCGATGGGCTGCCGGATCAGTTCGGCGTCGTTGTGCGAGTACTCCATGGTGGATCCGCTCCGTCCGCTGTTCAAGATCGCCGTTGCGGAAAGCCTAGAACCCGAAGTGCACTTGAGGTCCAGGGCCTCTCAGATCCCGCCCGTTGAAGCCGCAGCCGCGGGCTCGGCCGGCGGCCACGCCGAACCACTTCGGCAGGTAAGCAGATCCTGCTGGTCCTCGCAGGCCCACGCCACGCGGCCGTCGGCCGCAGCAGCGCGGCGGGCGGGCCCGGTGCCTGACGTGTGGCGCAAGCAACCTTCTTGGCGTGGCATCAGCTCCCGGCCGGCCCGCCCTCCGGTGCCCTCGCGGTCGCGCACAGGCCGCAGCGGGACGCCGAACCAAGCCTGAATCAGATCTGTTGAGACGAGCCTTACCGCTGCGCCCACCGGGTTCGCAGGCGGCGCCAGAGGGCCGGCGCCGCGCTGATCAGGAGAGTCAGGCCGACGGCCAGGACCACTCCCTTCCAGGGCTCGGTGAAGAGGGAGCCGCCCAGGATGCCGATCAGGCCGTACGTCGCCGCCCAGGCCAGGCACGCCAGTCCGTCGCCCCGGGCGAAGCGGCGCAGGGGCATCTGCGCCAGGAGGCAGGCCAGCATCACCGGGATCCGGCCCGCCGGCACCAGCCGCGAGACCACCAGGACGAGCACGCCGTGCTCGTCCAGTTTCGTCTGCGCCTGTTCCAGCCGCTCCGGCGTGGCCCGGCCGCGCAGTGCCTCCAGCCAGCGCGAGCCGCCCCGCGAACGCACCCCGCGCTGCCCGAGCCAGTACAGCGCCAGGTCCCCGGTGAACGCCGCCAGCGCCGACACCGCGAACACCAGCAACACCCCCAAGGGCAAAGCCTGTTGGTGGAAGGCCACCACCGCGGCCGAACTCACCAGCGCCCCCGTCGGGATCACCGGCACCAGGGCGCCCAGCGACACCAGCACGAACAACGCCGGGTACCCCAACGCCTGCTGGGTGGTCTCCGGCGGTACCTGGCCGGCCCCCGCCGCGAGCTCGCGCCACGTCACGGCAGCCGCACCCGCTCACCGTGCCCGGGCACCCGTACGGTCACCTTCGGTGCGAGCCGCCGCGCGAGCCGCTCGAACTCGTCGCCCGGCGCGTGGAATTCGTGCGGCCGCACCGCGTCCATCCCGACGGGCCAGTACGTCCCGTAGTGCACCGGCACCGCCGCCGCGGGCGCGAGCCGGGCCAGGGCGCGCGCGGCCCGCCCCGCGTCCAGGTGCCCGGGGCCCAGGTACGGGCCCCAGCCGCCCACCGGCAGCAGGGCCACGTCCACCGGCCCGACCTCCTCGGCCATCGTGTCGAACAGCCCGGTGTCCCCGGCGAAGTAGGTCCGCGCCGCACCCTGCACCACGTACCCCAGCGCCGGCGCGAGGTGCGGCCCGAACGGCAGCCGCCGACCGTCGTGCCGCGCGCTGACGGCCCGGACCCGGACGTCGTCCCGTACGGCGACCTCCTCGCCCGGGGCCACCTCCGTCACCGTCAGCCCGCGCAGTCCCGCGACCCGCGCCAGCCCCGGCACCGCCCGGCGTGCCCCGCGCGGCACCAGCAGCCTCGTCCCGGCCGCGAGCCGCGCCAGCGACGGCAGGTGCAGATGATCGGCGTGCAGGTGCGACACCAGCACCACGTCCGCCACCGCGGCCTCGGGCGGCGGCATCGCCCCGCGCCGCCGCCGCAGGTGTGCGAGCCGCCGTGCGAACAGCGGATCCGTCAGCAGCCGCACCCCGGAGTCCTCGACGGTGCACGTGGCATGACCCCACCAGGTGATCTCCACCGGCACCCGGACCTCCCTCCCTCGCGCCCCGTTCACGAGCGTAGAGGCTGCCCCGTGGATCCGCCGGGAACCGGAACCGCTCCGCCCCTCCTCTCCGGCGGCGGATCGGAGTAGGGTCCGGCGGCATGGAAGAGTTGCGCGTGGCCGCGATCGCCAGCCTGGCCCCGCTCGAGGACCTGGACGCCGACCCGTTCGCCGTGGACACCCGCGGCCAGCACGCCATGTGCGCGCGCTGGGCCGCCGACCGCGGCTACGTGGTGACGAAGGAGTTCCTCGTCTACGGGCTGCGCGCCGACCACTGCGGCCTCTGGTCCGACATCGACGCCGGACAGGTCGACCTCTTCGTCGCCGCCAACCACCGGGTGCTGGCCCGCGCCCTGCGCTCCGTAGAGGAGTTCACCGCCGAGTGCGAGCGGCGCGGCGTACGGCTGGAGACCGCCGGGGCCGACGAGCCCCGGTACACCTCCGCGATGAAGGCCGAGGTGCACCGCCGGCTGTCCATGCCGACCGCGGGCTACGACGGCACCTGACCTGCCCACGGCGCACCTGTGCGCCGTACGTGTCACCCGGCCGGCGGCGCCCGGCTGTGCGAGCCTGGAAGGCGGTACGGGCTCGCGGGAGGTGGCGGCGTGGGGCGAGGACGGTGGCGGACCACGGGCAGCGCCCAGGTGCGGGTGGTCCTCGTCTGGGCGGTGTCCACCCTCACGATGCTCGCCCTCGCCGGGATCCTGCCGGACTTCCGGCTCCAGTCCGGCGACGGTGACAGCGTCACGCAGATCGGGCTGACCGCCGCCTGGGGCGCCGGGGCCTTCGGTCTGCTGAGCGCGCTGGTCTGGCCGGTGCTCGTACGGGCCCTGCTGCTGGTCCCCGCCCTGGTCCTCGGGCTGCTCGTCTTCTTCCTGAACGGCTCGCTCCTGCTGATCGCACTCAGCCTGACCCCGGCCGGGCGCGGCGAGGCGGCCCCCGAGACCGCGGTGGTCGTGGCCGCCGTGATGTCCGCGGTGGCGTCGGCGACTTCCACCGCACTCGCGGTCCGCGACGACGAGGCGTACCGGCGCCGGCTCTACCGGCTCGCCGACCGGCGCCGCCGCCGTCAGGGCCGGGCGGGCCGGCCGCGGTCGGCCTCGCCCGGGCTGGTCTTCCTCCAGCTCGACGGGGTCGGCCACGAGGTGCTGCGCCACGCCTGCGAGAGCGCGCTGATGCCCACCGTCGCCGGGTGGCTGGACCGCAGCCACCGCCTCGCCCCCTGGCTTACGGACTGGTCGAGCCAGACCGGAGCCAGCCAGCTCGGCATCCTGCACGGCTCCAACTTCGACGTGCCCGCCTTCCGCTGGTACGAGAAGGACACCCGCGAGGTGGTGGTCTGCAACCGGCCCACCAGCGCCGCGGAGCTCCAGCGGCGCGCCGTCGAGCGCACGGGGGACGGCGGACTGCTCGCGCTCGACGGGGCGAGCCGGGGCAATCTCTTCAGCGGCGGCGCCGACCAGTTGGCGCTCGTGCTCTCGGTGTCGGCGCGGCGGGGCCGGGCGAACCGGTCCCGCGCCGGCTACTTCGCCTACTTCTCCGATCCGGCCAACGCTGTCCGCACGGCCGTGTCCTTCGTCGCCGAGGCGGCCCGGGAGATCGGACAGTCGCTGAGGGCGCGGATCCGCGGGGACCGGCCGCGGGTGGCGCGCGGCGGGCTGTACCCCCTGATCCGGGCCTTCGCGACCGTGGTGGAACGGGACGTGGTCGTCGCGGCGGTGATCGGCGACATGCTCGCCGGCCGCGCCGCGGTCTACGCCGACCTGGTCGCCTACGACGAGGTCGCGCACCACTCCGGCCCGCGCGGCCGGGACACCGACCGGGTGCTGGCGCGCCTCGACCGGAGCCTCGCGCTGATCGCCCGGGTCGCCGAGCACGCACCGCGGGAGTACCGGATCGTGCTGCTGTCGGACCACGGCCAGAGCGCGGGGGAGACCTTCCTCGGCCGGTACGGGCTGACCCTGAAGGACCTGGTCCGGGCGGGCTGCGGGCTGCCGGTCTCCCGCCGGGCGGGCCGCACGCGCAGTGGGGCCGAGGCCCGGGCGGCCGTCCTGGCGGCTCTTCACCGGCCGGTGGAGGAGGACGAGGAGGCCCGGCCGGGGCCGGGCTCCGACCCGGTGGTGCTCGCCTCGGGCAACCTCGCCCTGATCTCCTTCCCGGACGTCCCCGGCCGGGCCTCGCGCGAGCGCATCGACCGCGAGCACCCCGCCCTGCTGGCGACCCTCGCGAACCACCCGGGCGTGGGCTTCCTGCTGGTGGACGGAGTGGTGCTGGGCCCGGGCGGGGCGCGGGCCCGCCTCGACGTCCCGGGGGAGGCGGAGGAGCTGCTGGCCCCCTTCGGGCCCGGCGCGGCCGAGGCCGTCCGCCGCACCGACGGCTTCCCGCACGTGGCCGACGTCATGGTGAACTCGGCGTACGACCCCGGGACGGGCTCGGTGCACGCCTTCGAGGAGCAGATCGGCTCACACGGCGGCCTGGGCGGGGAGCAGGGCCGCCCCTTCCTGCTGTGGCCCGTGGACCTGTCGGACCCGGGGGCCGAGCTGGTCGGCGCGGAGGCGGTGCACGGCGTACTGCGCCGCTGGCTGCGCGAGGCGGACGGGCCCCAGGTCCCCTTGGCCCCGCCGGGCGAGCCGGTGGCCTCGCCGGTGCCGCCCGCCGTGGGCGGGGCCGGTCGCAGGGCCGCGCTGCCGGTGCCGCAGGATTCCCCGCCGGAGGCCGCCCACGGCGGAATCTTTCCTTCCGGAGGGGCGGCCGTACGGGACGAAACCCGCTGATTTGGTGCCGCCCGCACGGTGGCCGACCATGTGTCGACCTGCCCACCATGTGAGACAGCCCGAGGCGCACCCCCGATGACCAGCACCGTAGCCCCGCCCACCGAGACCCACAGGACTGCGGAGCCCCGCCCGCAGGGCGATCGCCGCTTCGGCCTGCCGGTCGCGACCTGCCTGGTCATGGGCAACATCATCGGCGGCGGGATCTTCCTCCTCCCCGCCTCGGTGGCCCCCTTCGGCACCATCAGCCTCGTCGCCTTCGGCGTGCTCACCCTGGGCGCGATAGCCCTCGCACTCGTCTTCGGCCGCCTCGCCCACCGGCACCCGCAGACCGGCGGCCCGTACGTCTACGCCCGCGCCGCCTTCGGCGACTTCGCCGGCTTCCTCGCCGCCTGGAGCTACTGGATCACCACCTGGGTCTCCAACGCGGCGCTCGCGGTGGCGGCCGTCGGCTACCTCACCGTGCTCCTGCCCGGCATCGGCGGGCACAAGTGGGCCATGTGCCTGGCCGCCCTCGCGTTGCAGTGGCTCCCGGCGCTCGCCAACCTGGCCGGCACCCGGTACGTCGGCGCCGTCCAACTGGTCTCCACCGTGCTGAAGTTCGCCCCGCTGCTGCTCGTGGCCGTCGGCGGGCTCTTCTTCTTCGACCCGGCCAACCTCGGCCCTTTCCAGGCCACCGACCAAAGCGCCGTCGGCGCCGTCTCCGCCTCCGCCGCGATCCTGCTCTTCAGCTACCTGGGCGTCGAGTCGGCCGCCGTCAGCGCGGGCGAGGTCCGTGACCCGGCCCGCAACGTCGGCCGGGCCACGATCCTGGGCACCGCGGGCGCGGCCACCGTGTACCTCCTCGGCACCCTCGCCGTCTTCGGCCTGGTCGCACACGAGAAGCTGGTCTCCTCCGAGGCCCCCTTCACGGACGCCGTCAACGCCATGTTCGGCGGCACCTGGGGCGGCACGCTCGTCGCCTGCGCCGCGGTGATCTCGATGGCCGGCGCGCTCAACGGCTGGACCCTGCTCAGCGCACAGACCCCGTACGCCGCCGCCAAGGACGGGCTCTTCCCCCGGGTCTTCGAGACCCGGAAGCGCGGCGTCCCCGTGGTCGGCGTGGGCGTCACGGTCGCCCTGGCCTCGGCGCTGACCGTCTACAACTACACCGCGGGCTCGCAGCGTGTCTTCGAGGTCCTGGTCCTCGTCACCACCTTCACGGCGACCGTCCCCTACCTGCTCTCGACCGCCGCGCAGATCTATTTCCTCGCGTCGGGCCGGTCCGACCAGGTCCGGCCCGGCCGCCTGGTCCGCGACGCCGTCCTCGCCTGCCTGGCCTTCGGCTTCTCGATGTGGCTGGTCGCCGGCTCCGGCCACGCCGCCGTCTACCAGGGGGTGCTGTTCCTCTTCGCGGGCGTCCTCGTCTACGCGGTGATGGCCGCGAAGAAGGACCGCGTCGCCGTCCCACCTGCGCGGTAGCGTGGAACCAGAGGACAGTCAGGGGGGCTCCAAGGAGTCGCCATGTCCACGATCAGAAACAGTATCGAGATCGACCGCACGCCGGAGGACGTCTACTCGTACATCACGGACCTCACGCACCTGCCGGAGTGGCAGGACAGCGCTGTGGCGGCGGTGCCGGTGGGCGAGCTCCCCGTCCACGTCGGTTCGCAGGTCGTCGTCACCCGCCGCATCGGCAAGCGGAGCATCCCCACGATGATGGAGTACACGGAACTCGACCCCCCGCGGAGCTGGCACCTCCACGGAGTCAAGGGGCCGGTCCGGCCGGATGTGCGGGGCACCATCGAACCCCTCGACGGCGGAGCCCGTTCACGCGTCACCCTCGCCGTCGACTTCGAGGGCCACGGGATGGGCCGGGCCCTCGTCCCGGTCGTGGTCAGGCCCATGATCCGCAAGGAGATGCCGCGGAGCGAGGAGAAGCTCAAGCACCTGCTCGAAGCGTGACCGCTTCCCGGGAGCGAAGCATGACCACATCCCGTTCGAAGGGTGAGCGCCGCCGGTAAAACCGGATGCTCCGGGGTACGTGGTGCGGCCACACTGGCCGCACCACGTCACCGACACCCCTTGAGGACATCCGCGCTCGTGCAGGCCGCCGTCACCGTCACCCCCGCCCAGATCCCCGAACTGCTCCTCGGCCTCGCCACCGTGCGGCCCGTGTTCCTCTGGGGTGCGCCCGGCATCGGCAAGTCCTCGCTCGTACGGAAGTTCGCCGACTCGCTGGGCCTGGAGTGCGTCAGCCTGCTCGGTACGCAGCTCGCCCCCGAGGACCTGATCGGCGTACCGCAGATCCGAGACGGCCGCTCCGTCTTCTGCCCGCCGCAGGCCATCGCCCGCGACGAGCCGTACTGCCTCTTCCTCGACGAGCTCAACGCCGCGAGCCCGGACGTCCAGAAGGCCTTCTACTCGCTGATCCTCGACCGCCGGATCGGGTCCTACGAGCTCCCCGCGGGCTCCATCGTCATCGGCGCCGGCAACCGGGCCACCGACAACGCGCTGGCCCGGCCCATCGCCTCCGCGCTGGTCAACCGCCTCACCCACGTCCACCTCCAGGCGTCCGCACGGGACTGGCTGGTCTGGGCGGGCGAGCACGGCATCCACCCCTGGGTCACCGACTACCTCACCGACCGCCCCGACCACCTCTGGTCGCAGCCGCCGAAGACCGAGGAGCCGTTCTCCACCCCGCGCTCCTGGCACATGCTCTCCGACGCCCTGCACTCCTTCGGCGCGGAGCTCGACGAGCAGACCCTGAAGGTGATCGCGCACGGCACCCTCACCCCCGCGCACGCCGTCTCCTTCTGCGGGTACGCCAAGATCGTCCGCCACAGCTTCGGGATCGAGGCGATCATGAAGGGGGACGCCTCCTGGCCCACCCGTCCCGCCGACCGCGATCTGCTCTACTACCTCGCCGAGGCCTTCCGGGGCCGCCTGGTCAAGGAGCTGCCCGCGCAGCGTGAGCACGTCTCGCCCGCCCTGCGCCAGACCGCCTACCGTGCCAAGGCACTGCTGGTCCAGCTCGCAGAGATCTCCGTGGAGGTGGCGCAGACCGTCATCGCCGACGACGCCGACGGCCTGCCGGTGCTGCCCTCCTGGTTCCTCGTGGAGGCCGCCCGGGACATGCCGCGCCTGGTCGAGGCCCGCCGATGAGCGGGTCGCGCCCCCGCCCGCAGAAGAAGGCCCAGCCCGACCCCGCCGCCCAGGCCTTCGCCGAGGGCCTGGCCCTGATCAAGCGGAATCCAGCCCTCGCCGCCGTCGGCGGCAGCGTGTGCCAGCAGGCCAAGTGCCCGGGGACCCCCGCCGCAGGCCTGGTCGCGGTGGACTCCAACGGCGTCCTCCACGTCCGCTCCGGGCTGCGCGCCGACCCCCGCGCCTGGGCCTGGGCCCTCGGCCACGCCCTGCTCCACCTCGGCTTCGGCCACGTCCCGGCCGCGGACGAGGAGGACCGCGCGCAACCCGACCGTTTCGACCTCGCGGCCCGCTGCGCCGTCGTCAACCGCTTCCTGCTGACCCAGCCGTCCCTGCGCCCGCCGGACGACCTCCCCGCCGAGTACCCCGGCGGGGACGAGGAGCTGCTCGCGGCCCGCTGGCGCCGCGACGGCATCCCCACCGCCTACGAGCGCTGCGGCACCGCGGGCGACCAGCCCGACCAGCTCCTGGTCACCTGGCGTGTGTGGAACACCACGGTCCCCGACTGGGAGACCGCCTTCGCGCACGCCCTGACCCGCAGCGTCTCCGCCGCCATGGAGGTGGCCGGCGGGCGGCGCGACCGGGCCACGGGGGAACGGGTGGCCCAGCGCCCGTGGGACCGGGCCCTGAACTGGTTCGTCTCCTCGTACCCGCTCCTCGGCGGCCTCGCCAGCGGTCTCAAGATCGTCGCCGACGCCGGGCTGGCCCGCTCCCAGGGCATCGCCGTCGCCGCCGTCAGCGCCACCGCCGGGGAGATCTACGTCAACCCCCTGCGCACCTTCGAGGACGAGGAATGGCGGTTCATCCTGGCCCACGAGATGCTGCATGCGGCCCTGCGTCACGGCGGGCGCCGCGGCGCCCGGGACCCGTACCTGCACAACGTGGCCGCCGACTACGTGGTCAACGGCTGGCTCGTGGAGATGGGCGTGGGCTCCATGCCGGCCGGGCTGCTGTACGACCCGGCGCTGAAGGACCTGTCCGTGGAGGAGGTCTACGACCGCATCACCACCGACGCGCGCCGGATGCGGCGCCTCGCCACCCTGCGCGGCAAGGGCGTCGGGGACATCCTGGGCGAGCCGCTGCCCCACGCGGGCAGCCTTCCGTACACGGATCTGGACGAGTTCTACCGGCGCGGCCTGGTCCAGGGCTTCGACCTGCACGCCTCCGGCGAGCGCGGCCTGCTGCCCGCCGGGCTGATCCAGGAGATCCGGGCCCTGGCCCATCCGCCCGTGCCCTGGGACGCCCGGCTCGCCCGCTGGTTCGACGAGTACGTGCCGCGGCCCGTGGCCGTACGGTCCTACGCGCGCCCGGCCCGCCGACAGGCCTCGACCCCGGACATCCCGCGGGCGGGCCGCCACTTCCCGCCCGAGGAGATCGCCCGCTGCACCTTCGGTGTGGTGCTCGACACCTCGGGATCGATGAACGCCGCCCTGCTCGGCAAGGCGCTGGGCGCGATCGCCTCGTACGCGGAAGCCCGCGATGTACCGGCGGCACGCGTCGTCTTCTGCGACGCGGCGCCGTACGACGCGGGCTATCTGCCGCCGACCGAGATCGCGGGCCGGGTGAAGGTGCGCGGGCGCGGTGGAACCGTGCTGCAGCCGGGCATCGACCTGCTGCAGAGGGCGGAGGACTTCCCGCCCGGGGCCCCGGTGCTGGTGATCACGGACGGGTGGTGCGACACCCTGCGGATCCGGCGCGAGCACGCGTATCTGGTTCCGCAGGGTGCCTCCCTGCCGTTCACCCCCAGGGGGCCCGTCTTCCGACTGGCCTGAGGGCTTAGTCGAGGTAGTCGCGCAGCACCTGCGAACGCGACGGGTGGCGCAGCTTCGACATGGTCTTGGACTCGATCTGACGGATGCGCTCACGGGTGACCCCGTACACGCGGCCGATCTCGTCCAGGGTCTTCGGCTGGCCGTCGTTGAGGCCGTAGCGCATGGAGACCACGCCCGCCTCGCGCTCGGAGAGCGTGCCCAGGATCGACTGGAGCTGCTCCTGGAGGAAGGTGAAGGAGACCGCGTCCGCGGGCACGACCGCCTCGGAGTCCTCGATGAGGTCACCGAACTCGCTGTCGCCCTCCTCACCCAGGGGGGTGTGCAGGGAGATCGGCTCGCGGCCGTACTTCTGGACCTCGATGACCTTCTCGGGGGTCATGTCGAGTTCCTTGCCCAGCTCCTCCGGAGTGGGCTCCCGGCCGAGGTCCTGCAGCATCTGGCGCTGCACACGGGCGAGCTTGTTGATGATCTCGACCATGTGGACGGGGATGCGGATGGTGCGCGACTGGTCGGCCATGGCACGCGTGATCGCCTGCCGGATCCACCAGGTCGCATACGTGGAGAACTTGAAGCCCTTGGTGTAGTCGAACTTCTCCACGGCGCGGATCAGGCCGACGTTGCCCTCCTGGATCAGGTCCAGGAAGAGCATGCCGCGGCCGGTGTAGCGCTTGGCGAGGGAGACCACGAGGCGGAGGTTGGCCTCCAGCAGGTGGTTCTTCGCCCGGCGGCCGTCCTCGACCAGGATCTCCAGCTCGCGCTTGAAGGCCGGCTTGTGGTCCTCCTCCTCTTCGAGCTTGTACTCGGAGAACAGGCCCGCCTCGATGCGCTTGGCGAGCTCCACCTCCTGCTCGGCGTTGAGGAGCGGTACCTTGCCGATGAGCTTGAGGTAGTCCTTGACCGGGTCGGCGGTGGCGCCGGCCACCATGACCGTCTGCGCCGGGGCGTCGTCCTCGTCGTCGTCGGACAGGACGAAGCCCTGGGTACCTCCGACCTTCGGGGTCTCCTCCTCGGCCTCGTCCACGAGGTCCTCGGCAGCCCAGTCCTCGCCGACGGCGGCGGGGGTCTCACCCTCGTCGCCGTCCTTGGCGCTGGTCTTCTTCGCCGCGGCGGTCTTCTTCACGGCGGTCTTCTTGGCGGCGGTCTTCTTGACCGTGCGCTTCTTCGGCTCGGCGACGGCCTCGGCCGACGCCTCGTCCGCGTCCGCGGCCGCCGGCGATGCGGATATCGCCGAAGCGGTGGCGGTGGCCGCGGCGGTGGCCGAGGTCTTGCGCGCCCCGATGGGGCGGGGCGCGGCAGGGGCCTTCTTGGCCACGGTGCGGGCCGGGGCGGCGGCAGCCTTGCGGGGCTTCTTGGCGGCAGCCTTGGTGGCGGGAGCCGCGCTGACGTGAAGGGCGACACCCTCCTCGTCCAGGACCTGGTTCAGGCTGCGCAGGACCCGCTTCCACTGGTCCACCGGGATGCGGCCGGCCTCGAAGGCCTGGCGCACGTCGTCACCGTTGATGTGACCCTGCTCGCGGCCGCGCTCTACGAGCGCGACGAGGGCCTCGGATTCGGCGATCTCCGGAGGGAACGTACGGGACGGGCTGAGCGACACAAGGAGCCTCTCGTTGCGAGCAGATATGGGGTGGGCGGGACATCATCGCGCGAACTCGGGAAACAGACCCGAGGGGGGTCTGTATTCCGGGCCGCACGAGGACACCTGTCGGTTCATCGCATGCCCGAGTCGATTCGTTACGCGCTGAATTGAGTGACCTGCGCCACGCTGTGGCCACGCAACCCGATCCGGTGTGGATCCGTCCGCCCTCCCCTCAGCCTGTTTTGCGGGCTTCGATGAGGAAGCGGGCGGTGTGCGCGACGAACGGACCTTCGCGTTCGATCTGTTCGTGCAGCTCGCGCAACCGGTCCCGGTACTGCCCGACCGTGAAGCCGGGCACCATCCAGATCACCTTCCGTAGAAAGTAGATCACGGCTCCGATGTCGTGGAACTCCGTACGCAGTCGCTCGGAGCGCAGATCGAGGACTTCGAGGCCGGCCTTCGCGGCGTCGGCGGCCGCGTCGTCGGGGTGCCGGCCGCGCCGGATCTCCTCCGGTTGCGGGCCGAGGAAGTACTCGACGAGCTCGAAGACGCTCGCCGGACCGACCTGCTGCGAGAGGTACGTGCCGCCCGGGGTCAGCACCCGCGCGATCTCCTCCCACCAGATGGTCACCGGGTGCCGGCTGCTCACCAGCTCGAAGGCCTCGTCCCCGAAGGGCAGCGGCGGCTCGTCGGAGTCCGCGACCACCGCCGCGCCCAGCGGATGCAGCAGCCGGGTCGCCTTCGCGATGTTGGGCGGCCAGGACTCGGTCGCCACCGTCAGCGGCGGCAGCGGCCCGGACCCGGCGAGGACCTCACCGCCCCCGGTCTGGATGTCCAGTGCGGACCGGACCCGGGCCAGGTGCTCGCCCAGCAGCCGCTGGTAGCCCCAGGAAGGCCTCTGCTCGGTCGCCCGCCCGTCGAGCCACGAGAAGTCCCAGCCGTCGACGGATACGGATTCGGCCTCCGCGACAAGATGGTCGAAAGTGCGCGTCATGCACCGATCGTCCCAGGTCGGGCACCGTTCATCCAGTGGATAAGTCGACTACAGTGGTCGGCGGGCCGTGACTGGCGTTCGGGTGGATCACCACCGGGGAGCGGCCCGGCGTACCCCGGACCTCCGGTACGCCGACTGCCGCGCGCCTGGGCGAACCGCGATCCGCAGCGACGTTCAGGAGACCCCGTGACGACTGCCCAGACTGCCACCGCCAGTGCTCAGCTGATGGACGGCACCGCCCTCGCCCGCCGCATCTCGGAGCAGACCGCCGCCTCCGCGGCGAAGATCACCGAACGCACCGGCATCGCGCCCTGTCTCGCGACGGTGCTGGTCGGTGAGGACCCGGCCTCCGTCACGTACGTGCGCATGAAGCAGAACCGCTGCGCCAAGGCCGGGATCACCTCCCGCCACGTCGAGCTGCCGGCCGAGACCACCACCGAGGAGCTGGTGGCCGCCCTCACCGCGCTCTCCGAGGACCCGGAGATCAGCGGCATCCTGCTCCAGCACCCCGTCCCGCACCACATCGACGAGCGCGCCGCCTTCGAGGCCATCGCCCCGGGCAAGGACGTCGACGGGGTCACCATGCACTCCTTCGCCGCCATGGGCTTCGGGCTGCCGGGCTTCGTCTCCTGTACCCCGGGCGGCATCATGCGGCTGCTCGCCGAGTACGACGTGGACCTGACCGGCAAGCACGCCGTCGTGGTCGGGCGCAGCGCGATCCTGGGCAAGCCGGCCGGGATGCTGCTGCTGGAGCAGAACGCCACGGTCACCTACTGCCACTCCCGCACCGTGGACCTCCCGTCGATCGTGCGCCAGGCGGACGTGCTGGTCGCCGCTGTCGGCAAGGCCGAGTTCATCCGGGGTGAGGACATCAAGCCGGGCGCGGTGGTCCTGGACGCCGGGTACAACGAGGGCAACGTGGGCGACGTCCACTTCGAGTCGGCCGCCGCCCGGGCCTCGCTGATCACGCCGGTGCCGGGCGGAGTCGGCCCGATGACCATCGCGGTCCTGCTGGAGCAGACCGTCCAGGCGGCCGCCGCGCAGGCCGGGCTGGACCTCGCGGAGCTCTGACGCCCGCCGAGCCGTCGCGCGTACGGCGCACGCCCCGGGCCCTTCGGCCCGGGGCGTCGCGTTGTGACCGGCCGGGTCAGGATCAGCAGCGCCCCCGGCACGCAGCGGATGAGGCCGTCTCTCAGAGGCCGTCTCTCAGAGGTCGTCCTTCAGAGGTCGTCCTTCAGAGGCCGTCCCTCACCGGGCCCGGCCGACGGGGTCGGCCGGATCGGACCGCTGGTCCAGCCCGGCGACCGTGCGCTCGGCAGCCGTGAGCGGCGGCGCCTTCAGCGCGCCCCGGTCCGACGCCCGCAGGACGTGCCAGACCACCGACGGCCGCAGCCAGGAGGTGGGCGCGCTGCTCATGGTGATGACCTGGAGGAAGGCGGCGGTGAGGGCCTTGCGGGTGGTGGCCCCCGTCATCAGCCGGCTCACATAGGCGTTGAGCAGACCCCCGCCGGTCCGCGCCTTCATGCCGGTGGCCCCCGGGTAGAGGATGTCCTGCGATGTGGCGAGGTCCCAGGCGGTGGCCACCTGCGGGGCGATCGCGCGCTGCGCCTCGCGCCCGAAGGCGGGGTGGGACAGTCCCCGGGCCCGGAGCAGGGCGCGCACGGCCAGCAGCCCCTGGGCGGCGACGGTCATGCCCTGTCCGTACAGCGGATTGAAGGTGGCGACCGAGTCGCCGACGGCGAAGAAGCCGTCGGGCAGGTCGACCTTCTCGAAGTAGATCCGGCGGTTGGCGGTGCCCTGGGTGACGGCGACGTCCGTGAGGGGCTTGCGGCCCTCCAGGAGCTCGCCGACGATCGGGTCCCGGATGCCCTTGGCGAAGGGGATGAACGCGTCGGGGTCGCCGGTCGGCTGGCCGCCGCGGGTGCCGGACAGGGTCGCCTGCCACTGGCCGTTCTCGATGGGCACGATGGTGGCCGTCTGGCCCGGTACGGGCACGCGGGGGTCGGACTGCACGTTGACTATGGGGAAGCCCGACGCGTGCGCTCCGTCGGGCGCCTCGAAGATCCGGGTCGCGTAGACCAGGCCGGAGTCGACCTCGGCCTGCCGGATGCCGCTCACGCCGAGCTCCTGCAGCCAGGTGCGGGCGCGGGAGCCGCGGCCGCTCGCGTCGACCACGAGGTCGGCGGGCAGGTACCTGCCCTCTTCCTCCGGGGTGTCGACGCGGACGCCGGTGATCCGGGCCGACGTCCCCTCCAGGCCCCGTACGCGGCTCTGCTGGAGGGTGGACACGCCGTCCAGGGCGGTCACCCGGGCCCGGACCACCGAGTCGAGGAGGTCGCGGCTGCACGAGATGTTGAACTGCATCTCGGCGAAGCGCGGGATCCAGCCCTCGGCGGTCTTGGTGACCAGGTCGGTGGGGAGGCTGCGGCGGATCGCGCCCGCCGCCGTCCAGTCCTCGGTGATGCCGGGCAGGATGTCCTCGATCGCGCGCGCCCCGCCGGACCACATGACGTGGACGTGCCGGGCCTGGGGCAGTCCACGGCGCGGCGCCGGGCTGTCCGGGAGGGTGTCGGCGTCGATGATCGTGACCGTCGCGTGCTCGGCCAGTACGGCGGCCGCGAGCAGGCCGGCCATGCTGCCGCCGATGACGACGGCGTGGCGGGGCGGGGAAGACTGGGTCATCGTGTCGTGCTCTCTGTCAGGGCCGTGCTGAGGGCATCGGCGCAAGGGGTGCGGCGGCGGGCGAGGCGGTGGTCACCGGCGTGACACTCAACGCCCCCAGCCGAGCGAGGTCTTGATGCGCTCGATCGCCTCGGGGAACTGTTCTTCCCGGGGTGGTGGCAGATGGGGTGTGAGGAGGCTGCCGAGGTACAGGCCGAGGATCTCGGTCCTGATGTCCGCGGGGGCCTCCCGGTCGACGTGGGCGGCGGCAGGCGTGCCCCGGCGAGCAGATCGCCGCCGAGCCGTCGCCTCACCCGCTCGGTCCTCACGGCGCTCCCCCCTCGACGCCCGGCCTTTCGGTGCCGTGACCCGCGGTGGCCGGTCTTTCAGTGCCGGGGCCTTCGACGGCCGGTCTTTCGGTGCCGGGACCTTCGGCGGTCTGACCGTGGGCGGCCGGGCCTTCGGCAGTCTGACCGCCGGTGGTCGGGCCTGAATCGATCCGGGCTTCGGTGGTCTGACCGTCGGTGGTCTGACCGTCGGGGGTCCGGCCCTCCGCGGTCCGGGCTTCGGTGGTCCGGGCCCCCGCGGTCCGGCCCTCGGGTGCCGGCCCGGACGGACGGCCGAATTGGCCCTCCCGTGCGAGCAGATCGTCCAGATGGTCGGCGAGCGACTTCCAGCCCCGCGGGGAGAGCCGGCCGGCCCGCGTGACGATGTTCCGTACGTCGTGCGCCCGCATCACGGCCAGCATCGGGTTCTCCCTTTCCCGTACTGCGGAGTCCAGTTCGCCCTCGATCACGGCCAGGACCGTGGAGAGCGCTTCGGCGTCGTCGGCCAGCAGGAAGCCGCCCTCGACGCCGTAGAAGCGCTGGATCCCCGCGGCCGCGGCGAGGTTCGGCAGGCCTTCGCCCTGGGCGAGGCGGGTCAGCGACTGCCCCGATGCGTCGAAGGATTTGGCGATGGCCGCCAGCGAATGCGGCTGGCCGTCCTCCCGCGGGCGGGTGCGGCGCAGATGCTCGAACCGCTGGTGCACCTGCTCCTTGAGAGGGATGTGAGGTGGTCTGCCGTCGAGGGTGAGCCGGATGGCCTGGGGAGTGATGCCGGTGAGATGCGACAGGTGCTCCAGGTCGTCCCGGCCGTCCGAGACGGTGGTGGCCGACAGGGCGAGAGCCCGCTCCACCGCGCTCTTGCTGTCGGCGAGGAGGAAGCCGGCGTAGACGCCGAAGAACCGTTGCACGCCCGCCGCGTGGCCCATCCGGGGCAGGCCGGTGCCCGCGTTGAGGGGGCCGAGGGAGGCGCCTGGGGCGTCGAAGTCGTCGGCGATGGCCGCGAGCGGCCATTCCCGGCCGTGTTTGTCGCGCCGGGTGGCGCGCAGCCGCTGGAAGCGCTGGTGCACGCGCTGCTCCAGCGGAGCCTCGACGGCGGTGCCCGCCACCACCTGCGGTATGCGCGAGGGTTCGACGCCGGAAAGGTGACTCAGCCGCTCCACCGACAGCACCACGGCCGGGTCTTGACCGCTCCGCTCCGACAGCGCCTCGACGCGACGCCAGATCGCGGCGAGGTCGGGTCGGACGGCGTCTCGCACCGGCGGAATCTCCATATGTCGACAAGACGTTCGAGTTGACGGGCTGCGTGAAGCCTAGCCTCCCGCCCTTGACCGAACCAGGGGAACCCCAACGTTTCCTGCCGTACAGCTCAAAAAGGGTTGGCATGCTTCGGCGGTCCCGCCCCCGAGGCGCTACTGCGCCCGGGCCCCGTAGGGGGCGGATGTGTGACCGTCCGCCTGGCCGCCAACTGGTGACTGGCGTCTGGGCAGTTCGAATCCGCTGTCGGGCAGCCGGGCTGCCGGGCTGCCGGGCTGGGCGCTGCCGGGCTGCCGGTGACGGAGCCCGGGCTCGGCGTCCCATCCCGGGCTCCAGCGGTCCTGCCTCGGGGGATCACCCACTCTCGCAGCGTCCCCGGACCGGAGGCAGGAAGAAGGTTCCCCGCCGGCCCGGGTTCACCCGGACGAGGCGGGGATCCCGAGGGTCAGACCTTGCCGCGCCAGGCTCCGGTCTCGCAGCCGCGGTCCTCGATGTACTCCTTGAACCGTTTCAGGTCTCCGGTGATCTGCCGCTTGACGAAGCCGAGCTTGTCGCCGACGTTCTCGGCGAAGCCATCGGGGTCGTAGTCGAGCTGGAGCATCACCTTCGACTTGTTGTCGGCCAGGTGGTGGAAGGTGACCACGCCGGCCTGCTCGACCTCGCCCCCGACGGTGGTCCAGGCGACGCGCTCGTCGGGGATCTGCTCGGTGATCTGCGCGTCGAACTCGCGGTAGACCCCACCGAACCTGGTAACCCAGCGGGTGAGCGTGTCGGTGCGCTGCTCGATGCGCTCCACTCCCTCCATGAAGTGAGGGAACGATTCGAACTGCGTCCACTGGTTGTAGGCCGTACGTACGGGGACGTCGACCTCGATGGACTCTTCGACCTTCGACACAGAAGCATCCTTCCTCTCAGCCGACCAGGCGGCGGCGCCCAGCCGTTCCCAGGGAACCCTTCCCCTGCCCACGCCGCTGCCCGCGTTCACCGTGTCCATGAATCCCGAACAGGCGCGCGAGAAGGAATCGGCCAGCACGCCTGGGCAGGGGGCAGGGGTCAGGGGGCAAGGGCCGGGGAAGTGCAGGGCGGGCGGCACCTATCGGACGTGTTCCCTGACCTCGTCGTAAACGGCTCCGTCGGTGCGCAGGCCGCTGTGGCCGAGGCAGGCGGTGGTGCTGTTGAGTGCTCCGGCCAGCGCGACGCTGTCGGTGGGGTTGATGACGCTGTCGCAGGGTGAGCGCCAAGTGGCGTACCGCGTGGTGCCGGGGGTCTCGTCACCGGAGTTCAGGTTCGTGAGGAAACCGGAGCCCGGCCGCATCTCGACGCAGGGAGCGCCGCCGCACCAGCGTGCGGTCTCGGTGCCGTGGTTGGGCCCCGCCAGGGAGACCCACGCATCGACCTTGGCTGCGCCTCCAAGGTGCTTGAGGTAGTGGCGGGAGGACAGCGCGCCCATCGAGTGGGTGATGACGTCGACCTTTGCGGCGCCCGTACGGGTCAGGACGCGCTCGATCTCGTCGGCAAGGTGCGCGGCGGTCGTGGCGTTGGACTGCGTGGCGTCGTAGCTCCACTGGTCGAGATGGCCGGCCGGCCATCCGTCGGTCTGGAAGCGGGCGGCCATGGACTGCCAGGGAGAGGCGTCGGGGTTCCAGCCGTGCACGAAGACGATGGGGTCGGGGCCCGAGGCCTTGTGCCGGTCGACGGCTGCCGACGCGGTAGCGGCGGGAAGCAGCGGCATGAAGGCGAGGAGGAGTGCGGAGAAGCTCCGTACCAGGTTATGGATCACGCGCGGTTTGTAGCGCCCCCCGGCCTGGGGCGAACAGGGCTGGTCCTGCGCGCTCACCCACCCGGGGGCAGAAATTCACCGCAGAAACGTCACAGATCGCCGTCGGCTTCCGCGACGTCCACCGCCAGATCCCGGCGACGCACCACTCGGGCTTCAGCCCCTGCGGCATCGGGACACCGAACGGGCCGGATGGCTCGCACGCCAGGCGGGGCCGCACCTGATCGGCCCGGACGAGCCCGGCGAGACGAGGCGGGGCGGCGCGGGGCCTCGCACGCATGGGCCGGCACGCGATGGTCGCGCTGCCGTCGTTGACCGCACTGAAGGCTGGTGCCGGAGGACAGGACGCTCGACGCCTGGCTCCTGGAGGATGCGGAGAGCCCCGGACAGCACCCGGGGCCTTCTGGCGCTCGGCGAGGCCGTCGACGGGCCGGGCGGCTACTTCGGCGGCTGCCTGGACGCCCTCGTCGACTGCCTGCACGGCAACTTCGGCTGCACCACCCCTGCAACGCTGCTCTGGCGGGACGCCGCAACCGCGCGCGAGCACCTGTCCCTCGTGCTGGCGCCGGAGGGCGAGTCGTACGACCTGGTCACCACGGTGCTCGAGGTCCTGGCCGAGGGCGGCAGCCCGTGCCACCAGTGACCGCACCCGCCGGAGCAGAACCGCTCGCGCCGCCGCCCGTCGGCGATGGCAAGGACCGCGACCAACAGCCGGAACGCCTTGCGGCGCTCGTCGAGGGGCGTCAGCGAGGCGATTTTTCCCAACTGGTGCTCGAGGGGGCGACGACCGTGGACAAGGAGCGGTTTGTTCAGTGGGTGGCTTCCTCGGGCGACAGCACCGGGGAGGCGGCGGCGTGATCCGCGCAGGCGGCCCACCAGCTGTCGCCGCCGGCGCTGCTGACCAGCACGCTCCACACCGCCGGGTGGGAGCACGGAGCCGCCCAGGTGCACTCGCCCCGCGCGGAAGCCGTGCCGACCCTGTGGTGGTCGGCCGCCCACGGGCACTTCTCTCGGAGTTCCATGGTGGACATTGAAGCGAAAGTGCGGGCAGCCTCGCCGCCGAACGAACTGATCGGCCGGGCCGTCTCCGGTCCGTCGGAGGTGACCCGGGGCACCGGAGACGTCCGATGGAGACCACCGGGTGCTCGGTCACGTCGGGCTGCCGGGGGTGGGGGCTCGAGTTCCTCAGCGGCAGGTTGAGCGGGATGACGCGGGCGGGGGAGCCATCGGGAGCCGCTGGAGGCAGTCCGGGAGTGGATCTGTGTGGAGTGGGGTGGAAGGACGACAGCGGGAACGGGCAGCGGTGGCCCAGTGGGGGCGCGTCCCCGGGCGATTCCCGTTACCTCCGGGGTAATCGCTCCCTCGCAGGGAGCGCGGCACAGTGGGGGCATCGGGTTCCGGGGCCGCGCACTCGGCTCCGGGATCCGTGTTCCACCCCGTCGTTCCACCCCGTCGTTCGACCTCGATGGAGGCTGATTCCCCATGTCCGCAACCCTGCTCGGCAGCATCGCCCGTACCAGCGTCCCGCAGGCCGTGCTGCGTCGTTTCCTCGCCCTGGACTCCGTGGTCACCACCGGCAACGGACTCGCGTACATCGCCTTCTCCGCCCCGCTGGAGCGGTTGCTCGGGGTCGGACAGGGGCTGCTGCTCTCGCTCGGGGTGCTGCTCCTCGTGTACGGGGCCGCCGTCGGTCTCCTCGCCGCCCGGCCGCAGCCGCCGGCCTTCGGCGTGAAGCTCGTGATCGAAACCAACTACGCCTGGGCGGCCCTGAGTCTGGTCGCGCTCGCGGTCTGGTTCACGCCCACCGTCGCCGGGACCGTGTGGATCCCGGCGCAGGCCCTGACCGTCGCCGGCTTCGCCCTGCTCCAGCAGCTCGCCCTGCGTTCAGTCGCGAAGTGAGCGCAGGTACTTCACCGTCGCCGGGTCGGCCGGGAGCATCGTCTCGATGGCCAGCTCGGCGACGGTCACGTCCATCGGCGTGTTGAAGGTCGCGATGGACGACACGAACGACAGCCGGTGGCCGTCGTGCTCGATGACCAGCGGCAGTGCGATGTACGGGACTGGCTCGTCCGGTGCTCCGTCGCCCGGGCGCTCGGGAACCGGGTAGGACGACACCTCCTCGTACAGCGCACGGAGCGGCTCGGAGCGGGCCAGCGCGATCTGGCGCTCCATCTGGGCCAGCAGGTGTCCGCGCCACTCCCTGAGGTTGTGGATCTTCGGAGCCAGACCCTCGGGGTGCAGGGTGATCCGCATGGCGTTCAGCGGCGGGGTCAGCAGGTGCTCCGGCAGTCCGTCCAGCAGCATCGCGATGCCCTGGTTGGCGGCGACCACGTTGTAGGTGGCGTCCACGACCAGCGCGGGATACGGCTCGTAGCCCGTCAGCAGTCGCTGGATGCCCTCGCGCAGCGTCTCCATCGACGGGTCGTCCAGAGCGGTCTGCGCGTAGTGGGGGGCGTAACCCGCCGCCAGCAGCAGGGCGTTGCGCTCGCGGACCGGCACGTCGAGGCGATCGGCCAGCCTCAGCACCATCTCCTCGCTCGGCCGTGACCGCCCGGTCTCGATGAAGCTGATGTGCCGGGACGAGGAGTCGGCGCGGCCCGCCAGCTCCAGCTGGCTGATGCCGCGCCGCTCCCGCCATGTCCGGAGCAGGGCGCCGACCGTGACTGTCGTGGTGGTCATGCTCACGACGGTAGCCGAGGGTGCGCGCGCCCGGATCAGCCGAGGTCGAAGACGTTCCGCAGGCCGAGACGGTAGCGCCACAGGTCGTGCCGTTTGGCGGACTCCATCTCCGGCGCCCGGTACATCGGCTTGACCGTGCACCGCGCGGCCTTCGAACCGTCCCTGTCCAGAAGGGAGTTGACAGCCGAACGGGCGGAGGCGTTGGCGCCCTCCATCGTCGCCAGGTCGATGTCGACCGCGACGTAGTCCCCGCTGAGGAAGAAGTTCGGAATGCGGGTTCCCGCGGTCGGCCGGTTGTGGAAGGTGCCGACCGGGTGGATCAGCAACTCGTCCTGGTTGGTGGGGTTCGGGGTGCCGAGCCCGTCCACACCGGGGTCCAGGAACCAGGAGTGCAGCTTGGAGTCGGACAGCAGGGTCTTGCCGGTGTCGTTGAGGGAGGCCTTCAACTGCGCCCACACCTCGCGCGCCACCTCCTCGCGGGTGCACTGCTTGGCCGTCTTCCCGTACAGGATGCCCGGCTTGTCCCACTCCGAGATGTCCACCGACAGGCAGTCGACCGCCGCGCCGTCGCCGTAGTCGGCGGGGAAGTCGCGTGACGGCCAGTGCTCCGCCTGCTGGATCGCCGTCAACGACCAGGCCGAGTCGATGCAGTTGAGGTGGCCGTGCACCAGCGGTGCCCGCTCGGTCAGATAGAACTGGATGCCGGTCATCCAGTCGGTCTCCAGCCTGTCGCACCGCCCCAGCATCGGATCGGCGGCCCGCAGCCCCGCGCTCCAGGTACGGCGGGCGTGTTCCACGGGCATCGCGCTCACATAGTGGTCCGCGGTGACCGTCTGGCGGACGCCGTCCGGGCCCTCGACGGCGACCCCGCTCACCCGACCGCTCCCGTACTGCACCTCCCGTACGGTCCACCCGATCCTGAACTCCACGCCCAAGGCGCGTAGATGAGCCTCCCACGGGTCGATCCAGGCCTCGTTCGTCGGCAGGTTCAGGATCCGGTCCGGCGGGCCGTCCGCCCCTCGCCCCAGCAGGTTGAAGACGAACGCCTCGCCGAGGGCGCCGACCGTACGGGTGGAGGCCTCCTCGGCCTTGGTCGCCACGATGTTGCGGGTGATGCCGACGGCGAGGATGCGCTGATACTCGTTCGACATCCGCGCGGCGCGCACGAAGTCCCACCACGGGGTGTGCTCCCAGACCTCGTTTCGCCGCTCGTCGCAGCTGGTCAGGAAGACGAGCACGCGGTCGACGAAGTACGCCGTCTCGTGCAGCGGGAGCCGGACCAGCGTCTGCAGGATGCCCGTCAGGGCGCGCCGGAGATCCTCCGGCGTCAGCTCGGCGGGGGAGTGGCCGGGCCAGGGGATGGGCGCGCGCAGGTCCTCGCGCCCGGCCGCGCGGGCGAACATCATCTCGCGCGGTGCGACGAGGTTGTCCCACACGCCGTTGGCGTTCCCGGGGAAGGGGATGCGCCGCATCGTGTCCGGCAGGTTGTGGTAGATGCCCGGGATGAAGCGGAAACCGTGCTCGGCGGGCAGCGGCCTGCGGCCGCCGCGGGCGCTGCCGGGCACGTCCATGCTGCGCGCCTTGCCGCCGAGCGCCCGGCGCTCGTAGACGGTGACGGCGTAGCCGCGCTCGATGAGTTCGTGCGCCGCGGTCAGCCCGGCCACCCCGCCGCCGAGCACGGCCACGCGGCGGCCGTTCGGCGGTGTCGCGGTCGCCGCCGCCTTGGCCGCCTCCGCAGCCGCCGCCGGGGTCGTCGTTGCCGCGCCCGCCAGGGCGCCGACGGTCGCCGCCGCACCCGCGCCGGCGCCCGCGATGAACGTACGCCTGGAACCTGCTCTGCCCGCCATGGCGAAAGCCCCCTCGTTACCGCTGGTAACAGTCACGTCCGGCGCAGGAGCATAGGGCGGGGCGCGAGGGGCGGGGAAGGTGCAGAAGTACCCGAGCGCACTATGGCGCGAAAGGTTCGTTCCCGCGTGCACTGTGGGAACCTTGACTACACGTCACGGATAAAGGAGCCGGTGCATGCCGAGTGAGCCGCTGTCCCAGAAGGAGATCGAGGACCGGTTGCGGGAACTCCCCGGCTGGGCCTTCGAGGACGACCGGATCTTCCGCACCTACCGATTGGGCTCGCACATCGCCGCGAGCGCCCTGGTCGTCCATATCGCCACGGTCCAGGAGGAGTTGAACCACCACTCGGACCTGACGCTCGGCTACAACACGGTCCGCCTGTCCGTGAACAGCCACGACGCCGGCGGCGTGGTGACGGAATCCGACTTCGCGCTCGCCGAACGCGTCGAAGCCCTGGCCCCGGCCCACGGCGCGAGCTGATGACCACGCACATACGGGCCGTGAGGACCCTGCTCGACTACGACGCCGAGGCCGGGGCCTACGACGCCTCCCGCGGCGGCGCCCCGCGCGCCGACGCCGCCGCCGGAGCCGTCCTCGGGCTGCTCCCGGCGGATGCGGGCACCCTCCTCGACCTCGGCTGCGGCACGGGCATCGTCACCACCCGGCTGAACCGCCCCGGCCTGCAGGTCCTGGGCGCGGACGCCTCCCACGGCATGGCCTCGACGGCGTTGCGGCGCGGCGTCCCGGTGACCCTCGCCGACGCGGCCCGGCTGCCGGTGAGGTCGGGCTCGCTGGACGCGGTGAGCGCGGTGTGGCTGCTGCACCTGCTGCGGGAGCCGGGACTGGTGCCGGCGGTGATCGCCGAGGTGGGGCGGGTGCTGCGCCCCGGCGGGGCCTTCGTCGCCACCGTGGACAAGGACTCCGCGCACGACGTCGGCAGCGACATCGACGCCGTGTTCGCCGCGCACCTGACCCCGACCCCCTCGGACGCCTCCGGCGAGGTCGAGGCGTACGCGGCGCGGGCGGGCCTGCGCCCGGCCGGCGAGGCCCGCTTCACCGGTCACGGCCAGGGCCGCACCCCACGCGGTTCCGCCGAGGCGCTGCTCGCGGGCCGGTACGCCTCCCGCATCGTCCCGCGCGGCATCACCGCGCGGGAGCTGGCGGCCCGGCTGGAGCTCCTGCCGGACCAGGACGTCCCGCGCGCGGAGCCGACGTACCGGCTGCGCAGCTTCATACGCGTCTGACGCAGACGCAGACGCGTAGGAAACGCCGCGCGGACGCGGACGAAGCTCCGCGCGGGCGGCGTACGAAGCTCCGCGCGGGCCCTGTACGAGGCTCCGCGCGGCGCCCCGTACCAGGCTGCGCGCGGGACGCCGCACGAATCCCCATGCGAGGCGCCGCACGAAGCCGGGGAGCGTGGCCCCGCCGCGCCGCGGGCGTGGTCACACCGGTTCCAGCCGCCACCACTGGGACGGGGAGTCGGTGTCCTCGACCTGCCGGGCCCGGCCCTCCCCGTCGGCCTCCAGCGACAGGCCGCTGATGCACGCGATCAGGGACACCACGCCGGGATCGTCGAGGTGTTCCTCGACGATCCACTCCTGCGCCCCGAAGGCGTTGGCCCGCCACACCTGCACCCGGGCGCCGCTGTCCGTCGACGCGTTCGCGACGTCCAGGCGCCGTTCGTTGTCCTCGCTCACCACATGGAAGACCCCGCCGCCGCTGTGCACCGGCGCGATCCGCCAGCGCCGGGCGGCCTCCGGCGCGGGCGGCCCGTCCGGGCCGACGCGCACCCGGGAGGCTCCCTCCAGCTGGAGCACCAGCCCGCTGTCCACGTTGCGGATCCGGTAGAGCCCTTCGGAAAGGTTCACCCGGCCGTCCTCACACGTCGAATTCGGCCGGGTCGGGCCCGATCCTGCGGCCCGCCGCCCCCGCGCCCAAGGCGTCCAGTGCGGCCATGTCGCAGGCGCCCAGCTCGAAGTCGAAGACGTCCAGGTTCTCCCGGATGCGCGCGGGGGTCACGGACTTCGGGATGACGATGTTCCCGTGCTGCAGGTGCCAGCGCAGCACCACCTGCGCGGCGCTGCGGTCGTGGGCGGCGGCGATCGCCGCAACGGCCGGGAGAGTGAGGAGTTCCTTGCCCTGGCCCAGCGGGGACCAGGCCTCGGTGGCGATCCCGCGGTCGGCGTGCACGGCGCGCAGCTCGGCCTGCGGGAAGAGCGGGTGCAGCTCGACCTGGTTCACGGCCGGCACCAGCGCGCTCTCGGCGGCGAGGCGCTCCAGGTCGGCCGGGCGGAAGTTCGACACGCCGACCGCCCTGGCGCGGCCGCTCGCCGCGATCTCCTCGAAGGTCTTCCAGATGGAGACGAAGTCGTCGCGCATCGGGCGCGGCCAGTGGATCAGGTACAGGTCGACGTGGTCCAGGCCCAGCTTGGAGAGGGAGTCGTCGAAGGCACGCAGCACCGCGTCGCGCCCCCACCGCTGCTTCGGGCCGTTCCACAGCTTGGTCGTGACGAACAGTTCCTCGCGCGGCAGCCCGGAGGCGGCGACGGCCTTGCCCGTGCCGGCCTCGTTGCCGTAGATGGCAGCCGTGTCGATGCTGCGGTAACCGGCCTCCAGGGCGGTGCCGACAGCACGCTCCGCCTCCGCGTCCGGCACCTGCCAGACGCCGTAGCCGAGCTGGGGCATGAGCGTGCCGTTGTTGAGCTTGATGGCCGGGACCTGGTTCACGTCTGGTCGTTCCCTCACGTCGTCGCGTCGGTGTGTCGGCAGTGGTGCACTGCGTCGTACGAGGGGCGACAACCGGCCCCTCGTACACCGTATTCCCGCCATCCCCATGGGCCCGGGGCCCGGGGCCTTGTCCGGGAGGACCCGCGTCACGCGGACCCGAGGTACGCCTCCCGCACGAGCGGGTTCGCCCGCACCTCGGCCGCCGTGCCCTCGGCCAGCACCGTCCCGAGGTCCAGTACGACGACCCGTGAGCACAGCTCCATCACGAAGGCCACGTTGTGCTCGACCAGCAGCACCGCACAGCCCTCCTGCGCCGCCAGTCGCCGGACGACCGCCGCGAGCCGCTCGCACTCGGGCGCCGACATGCCCGACGCCGGCTCGTCCAGCAGCAGCACCCGCGGCGGATCGGCCACCGCCCGGGCCAGCTCGACCATCCGGCCCTGCCCGACGGGCAGGCCGCCGGCGTAGGAGGTCCCGAGCGCGCCGATTCCGCAGTCGGCCAGCACACGCTCGCCGCGGGTGCGGCGCTCCCGTTCCCTGCGGCGGCGGGTGGGTGAGGCGACCAAGTCGGCGGCGAGCCCGCCCCCGCCGCCCCGCCACTCCTGCGCGACCAGCACGTTGTCGGCCACGGTGAGCTGCCCGAACAACTGCTGCCGCTGAAAGGTCCGGCGCATCCCGTGCCGGGCCCGCCACACGGGGGAGCGGCGGGTGATGTCCGACCCGTCCAGCAGCATCCGCCCCCGGTCGGGGCGGCGGATCCCCGACAGGACGTCGAACAGCGTGGTCTTCCCGGCGCCGTTGGGCCCGATCAGCCCGCACACCTCGCCCGCCCGGATCCCCAGATCGACCCCGGTCAGCGCCCTGACCCCGCCGAACCGCACGCTGACACCGCTCGCTTCCAGCACGTAGCCGCTCATGTCCCCATCCCCAGGTAGGCCTCGGTGAGCCGGTCCGCCTCCACCTCGGCCCGGGGGCCGCACCAGGAGACCCGGCCCTGGGAGAGACAGGCCACGGTGTCGGCGATGCCGAGGATCTCCGCGGCCTTCTCCTCCACCAGGAGCAGGGCGGTCCCGGCGTCGCGGAGCTCGGTGAGCAGCGCGTACACCTCCTCCACCACGCGCGGGGCGAGCCCCAGGGACGGCTCGTCGGCGATCAGCACCTCGGGCGGCCGCTGCAGCAGCGGGGCCAGAGCGAGCATCTGCTGCTCCCCGCCGGACAGCGCCCCGGCGGGAATGCCGCGCCGTTCCGCGAGCCGTGGGAAGCGGGCGTAGACGGCGGCCCGGGCGCCGGCCTCCTTGAGGTACAGGGCCAGGTTCTCCTCGATGGTGAGCGCGGGGAAGATCCCCCGTCCTTCGGGGGCGAGCAGCACACCGGCCCGGGCCCGCCGCACGGCGCCGTCGCGGGTGGCATCCCGCCCGGATACCTGTACCACCCCTTCCACGACCGGAAGCAGACCGGCGGCGACGCGGCAGGCGGTGCTCTTCCCGGCCCCGTTGGGCCCGAGCACGGCGAGGATCTCCCCCTTGCGGACCGTGAGATCGACCCCGTGCAGTACGAGGCCCCCGTCGTACCCGGCCGTCACGCCGCGCAGCGCGAGGGCAGGTACGGGCACGGGTGCGGGTGCGGGTGCGGGTGCGGGTGCGAGTACGGGCACGGGTGCGGGTGCCGGCACGGGCACGGGCGCGGTCCCCGCGGAGCCTTCCCCCACCCCGCCCCCTCCCGGCCCTGCGCCCACGCCCCGGCCCCCGTACGTGCGCCGCGCGCCCGCGCCCTCCCACGCCGGGTGAGCCGCATCATCCGGGAGCGGAGCCCTTGCAGGCGTCCCCGCCGGCGTGTGAGGCGCGGCGTCCGGGGCGCAGCGCCGTGAAGCGGCGGCGCGCCTGCGAGCCAAGCGCACCGGCACCGCCGCGCAATACCCGTCCGGGTCATTGGCCAGGGCCAGCCCCGCCAGGCCGAAGAGGATCACCGGCAGGTACGCGGACTCCGTCACGTAGTCGGAGAGCAGCCGCGGAGCCACCGCGAACACCAGCCCCGCCACCACGGCGTACTGCGGCCGCCGCACACCGGCCGCCACGACCACCGCGAGCCACACCAGCCCCGTCATCGCCGTGAAGTCCGTGGCCGTGATCCGGGTGTTGTACGACGCGTACATCACGCCCCCGAACCCGGCCAGGCCCGCCGACAGCGTGAACAGCAGCAGCTTCGTCCGCAGCACGGACACCCCCGACGCCACCGCCGCCGCCGGGGCGGACCGCACCGCCAGCATCGCCCGCCCCGACGGGGAGTTCCGCAGCGCGCTCAGCCCGGCGGCGGCCAGCGTGACCAGCACCACCAGGGCCACCCCCAGCGCCCGGTCGTCGGACAGGTCCACCGGCCCGAACACCGGCCGCGGGATCGACCACCCCGTATCACCGTTCCGCAGCCACCTCAGCTGGAACAGCACCTGGTCGGCCAGGAACGCCAGCGCCAGCGTGGCCAGCGCCAGGGACCTGCCCCCCAGCCGCAGCGCCGGCAGTGCGACCAGCGCCCCCAGCAGGGCCGCCGTGCACGTGCCCACCGCCAGCGCCGCCACGAACGGCCAGCCCCGGCTCATCAGCAGGCCGGCCACGAGGGCCGCCCCGGTCACGAAGGTGCCCTGCGCCAGCGACACCATCGCCCCCAGCCCGGTGACCACGGTGAAGGACATGAACACCAGCGCGATGGCCAGCCCCTGCGCCAGCAGGCCGCTCCAGAAGGGTGTCGTGACGGTGTAGAAGGCGACGCAGAGCAGCGCTCCGGCCCCTGCCCACACGCCCCAACGCCGCCCCCACGACGCCCCGGCCAGATGGTCCACCGGCGGCGCGTCCACGGCTGCGACGCCCGCCGTCCGCGCCCTGCGGGTCAGCACCAGCAGCCCGCCGAACAGGATCAGGAAGGGCACCGCCGTGCGAAAGCCGGTGACGGACTCCGCGAAGGACGCGTATCCGGCCACCAGATTCTGCAGGACCCCCAGCCCCAGTCCGCCCGCGAAGGCGAGCGGCACGGACGCGAACCGCCCGATGACCGCGGCCGTCGCCGATACGAACAGGAACAGCGTGAAGTCGTGCGCCGACAGCCCCAGCAACGGCGTCGCCAGCACACCCGCCAGGCCGGCCAGCCCCGACGCGATCATCCACGCCACCGACGACAACCGGTCGGCGCTGATCCCGCGCAGTTCCGTCAGCGAGCGGTTGTCGACGGCGGCCCGCAGCTCCAGCCCGAGGCGCGTGTGCCGCATCAGCACCCACAGGGCCACCGCCACCAGCGCCGTCACCACCCAGGTGATCAGCTGGTCGGAGTCGACGCCGACCCCTTCCGTGAGCTGCCAGGACTTCGCGGGGCTCGGCCCCACCCCCGGCAGCCCGAACCGGTTCTCCGCCGGCTTCACCGGCGCCCCCGCGTCCGCCAGCAGCTCCACCAGCCACAGCCCGGCGGCCGGCAGCGCCACCAGCAGCCCGATGGTCGCCACGATCTGCGCCGTCTCCCCGACCCGCGCCAGCCGCCGGAACATCAGCCGGTCCAGCCCCCAGCCGAGACCGGGGGCCAGGACGCACACCACCAGCAGCGCCGCCGGGACGGCCGGCCAGCCCAGCCCCGAGTGCAGCTCGTAGAAGGTGAGCGCGCACAGGTAGGCGGTGGCCCCGTGCGCGAAGTTGAACAGTCCGGACGCCGAGTACGACAGCACCAGCCCGGTGGCGAGCAGTGCGTACAGGGCGCCGGAGACCAGACCGCTCAGGACGAAGACGAGCAGATCTCCCATGCCGCAGCCCTACTTGAAGGGGATGGGCTCGTGGCATCTGAACGGGACGGAGACCTCGTACGCGCCGTTCTTCAGCTGAACGAGCGCTCCGCAGCCGAAGCTGTCCTTCTGCCCCTTGGGCTCCGCGCGGTCGCCGACGAGCGTGCCGGTGTCGGAGAAGCTCTGCGCGGCGGTCTGGAAGGACTCGACGGTCAGGCCCCTGCCCGCCTTCTGCGCGATCGACACGAACAGGTCGGCCGACATGTACCCGGTGAGCATGTGCATGTTCAGCGGCACCTCCTTGCCGCCCGCGGCCGCCTTGATGTCGGCCTTGAACTGCGCCATCTTCGGATCGGTCGACTCGAACGGCTGGAACTGCAGCAGCACGTACACCCCGTCGAGGGCCTGCCTGGTGGCGTCCTGGGCGAGCAGCCCCGGGTCGTAGTCGGTGGGGTCGGAGAGCAGTCCCCTGTACCCGCTGCGCTTGAGGGCGGTGAAGAGCCCGATGTTGTTGGGGGTCTGCATGACGGATATGACGGCGTCCGGGGCCTTGCCGTCGTTGCCGGAGAGGATCTCCTTCACGTACGCGGACCAGTCGCTCGGGACGGCGGTGCCCGGTACGGAGGCCTTGGCGTAGGAGACTGTGAAGCCGGCGCTGGTGAAGCCCTGCTGGAAGGTCCGGACGCCGAACTTGCCGGCGTCGCTGTCGTTGGCGATGATCGCGACCGACTTGCCCCGGGCCCCGCCGAGGATCTGGCCGATGCCCTCCGGCCAGGTCTGGTTCAGGGTGCCGCCGGGGGTGGGCACCAGGCAGCCGTTGAAGCCGTAGATGTGCTTGGGCCCGCAGAAGGAGGGCAGGGTGCCCCAGCCGAAGGTGGGGACCTTCTCCTGCTCCAGGAAGTCGGCGCCGGAGAAGGTCACCGAGCTCATCGGGGAGACGGCGAAGACCTTGTCCTGCTGGACGAGTTTGCGGGCGGCCGCCATGTTCTTCGCGGGATCCTGGCCGTCGTCCTCCGCGCCGATGTAGTCGATCTTGCGGCCGTTGACTCCCCCCTCGGCGTTGGCTCTGAGGTAGCGGGCCTTGGCGCCGAGATCCGTGTCCTTCTTGCTGTAGCCGCCGGCGGTGGTCATCGACACGATGCCGCCGACCTTGATCGAGTCGGAGGTCACCCCACGGGAGTTGCCGGTCGCGTCACCGGCGCCACCGGGGCCGGCGCCGTTGGTGGAGGCGGAGTTGCAGGCGGAAACGAGCGCGAGGGCCGCCGCCGCGGCGGCCAGGGTGCGGATGGGTCGCAACATGTCGGGGATCCCCTCCGGTCGGAATCCCCGCATTCTGTGCGTGACCTGACGCATCGTCAATATTTTCGCCGAAAGGAGTTGACGAACCGTCAGTTCTGCCCGGTTGCAGCCGGGAGGGCGCCGGGACCTGCGACGGGCGAGGGGCGGGGCGATCCGCCAGGCCCCGGGCCCTGGATGGAGGACCCGCCCCGCCGAGGCGGCAAGCCGTGCCATACCGGGCTAAAATTGCCCGGACAGGTACACACGGTATGTCCGGCGGCCTCGTGGTGCCCCTACGGGTTGTCCGGCCGGCCCGGGAGGCGTGATGACCGTACCCCCCGACGCGGCACCGCAGCGCACGCAGAGCGACCCCGAGGACGTCCTCAGGCAGCTCGGAGGTTCGTGGCACTGGGCGCTCGGCTTCGCCCTCGCGACCCTGATCCCAGGCATCCTGGTGCTCGTCTGGCCCGACGAGACGCTGCACGTCCTGGCCGTGATCATCGGCCTCCAGCTCCTGGTGGCGGGCGGCTTCCGCTTCGTCTCGGCCTTCTCGCACAGCAGCGACGGGGGCGGCAGCAGACTGGCGGGCATCCTGATCGCCGTCCTGGCGTTCCTGGCGGGCGTCCTGGTGCTGCGGCATCCGATGCAGACGATCGGCGCGCTGTCCCTGATCGTCGGGGTGTTCTGGCTTCTGACGGGAGTGCTCACGGCGTACGTCGCGATCGCCGACCGCGGTCTCCTGCACCGTGGCCTGCTCTTCGGCCTGGGTGTCCTCGGCGCGGTCGCCGGAATCGTCGTGCTCTGCTTCCCGGTGGACTCCGCGGTCGCCCTGACGCGGCTGCTGGGCCTGTGGCTCGTCCTGCTCGGCGTGTTCGAAGTGGTGATGGCCCTCGCGCTGCGCTCCGCCACCCGCCGGATCACGCCCCCGCCCCCCGCCCCGCCTCCGCCTCCGCGATGACGGCCGGGTCTCCATGATGGCCGCTGGGCCTGAGCGGTGACCACTGACCACTCACTCTCCAAGGTGACCGTTGGCCTCCGTGCCGGCCGCCGGGCGCCGGGGGCGCGTCCCCCGGACGGCTGACATGGCCGCAGCCGCGGCGCCACGGCCTCGGCCCCGCTCAGGGTGCGTAGAGGTCCGCGACCTCCTTCGCGTACGCCTTCTCGATCGCCCGGCGCTTCAGCTTCAGCGAGGGGGTCAGCAGTCCCCGCTCCTCCGTGAACTCGTCCCCCAGCACCCGGAAGGTGCGGATCGCCTCGGCCTGGGAGACCAGTGTGTTGGCCGCGACCACCGCCCGGCGCACCTCCGCCGTCAGGTCCGGATCGTGCACCAGGTCCGCGGCCGGCAACTGGGGCCGGCCGCGCATCGACAGCCAGTGCGCGATCCCCTCCATGTCCAGCGTGAGCAGGGCCGCGATGTACGGCCGGTCGTTGCCCACCAGCACGCACTGCGACACCAGCGGGTGCGAGCGGACCCGCTCCTCCAGCGCGGCCGGCGCGACGCTCTTGCCGTTGGAGGTCACCAGGATGTCCTTCTTGCGCCCGGTGATGGTGAGGTATCCGTCCTCGTCGAGGCGCCCCAGGTCCCCGGTCGCCAGCCAGCCGCCGCGCAGCACCGCCTCCGTGGAGGCGGGGTCGTTCAGATACCCGGAGAAGATGTGGCCGCCGTGCAGCCAGACCTCCCCGTCGTCCGCGATGTGCACGGTGCTGCCCGGGATCGGCAGGCCCACCGTGCCGTACTTCGTCGCCTCCGGCGGATTCGCGGTGGCCGCCGCGCAGGACTCGGTCAGGCCGTATCCCTCGAAGACCGTGATCCCGGCGCCTGCGTAGAACAGCCCGAGACGGCGCGACATCGCCGACCCGCCTGACATGGCGTACCGCACCCGGCCGCCCATCGCCTCGCGGACCTTCCCGTAGACGAGCTTCTCGAAGATCTGGTGCTCCATGCGCAGCCCGGCGGAGGGTCCCGGCCCGAGGCCGAAGACCCTGCGCTCGCGCGCCTCCGCGTACCGTACGGCCGTCTCCACGGACCGGTCGAAGGGCCCGGTCCGCCCTTCCGCCTCGGCCTTGCGCCGGGCGGCCGCGAAGACCTTTTCGAAGACGTACGGGACACCGAGCACGAAGGTCGGCCGGAAGGCGGTGAGGGCCTGGAGCAACTCGGTGGCCGCCACCACCGGTTGGTGCCCGAGCTTGACCCGCGCCCGTACGGCGGCCACCTCCACCATCCGCCCGAAGACGTGGGCCAGCGGCAGGAACAGCAGAGTGGACGGCCGGTCGCCCTGCCGGGCCTGGAACACGGACTCCCAGCGAGTCACCAGGGTGTCGGCCTCGTACATGAAGTTGGCGTGCGTGAGCACGCACCCCTTGGGCCGGCCGGTGGTCCCGGAGGTGTAGATGACCGTGGCGGTCGCGTCGGGCGTCACGGCGCCGCGATGGCGGTGTACGACGTCGTCGGCGACCCCGCGGCCGTCGGAGACGAGCCCGTCCACGGCCCCGGCGTCGAGCTGCCACAGCCGGCGCAGGTGGGGGAGGCGGTCGATGACCGAGCCCACCGTCATGGCCTGGTCCTCGTTCTCGACGACGCAGGCCGTGCAGTCGGTGTCGTACAGGATCCAGTACACCTGCTCGGTGGACGAGGTCGGATAGACGGGCACGGGCTGGGCGCCGATCGCCCACAAGGCGAAATCGAAGAGCGTCCACTCGTACCGGGTGCGGGACATGACGGCGACCCGGTCTCCGAAGCGGACCCCCTGGGCCAGCAGTCCCTTGGCGAGCGCGAGCACCTCGGCGGCCAGCTCCCCTGACGTCACGTCCCGCCAGACCCCGTCGATCTTGCGGCCGAGCACCACCCGGTCCGGCTCCTGGTGGGCGTGCTGGAAGACGACGTCGGCCAGCCCGCCGACGGGCGTGCCCGTGACGACCGGTGGGACGGTGATCTCGTGCAAGGGCCCCGCTCCTCTCCGCGCGCCGCGGTGAACGTACCTCACGGTCAAGGGGGGTTGACGGGCGTTCGGATACCTCCACAAGACCTCCCCAGTGATCACGCTCCCTAAGCCTTTGACGTGCGGGCTCGGGGTGGGGAGCGGCTCTGTGCGGTGGGCCGCCGACCGTGCGGAAGGACTTCGGCGGTGCGACCGGTCGACCGGCGCGGCAGCGCGGGTTCGCGCCCGAGAGGACGGTCAATCGGTGCGGGTGTGCGGGTGTGCGGGTGTGCGGGTGTGCGGGTGTGCGGGTGTGCGGGTGCGCGGGTTCGCGCCGGACAGGACGGTCAGCCGGCGCGGCTGAGCCGGTCCGCGCCGGAGAGGACGGCCGTGGCCAAGGCCTCGGCAGCGGCCGAGGCGCGCGGCCCGCGGAGCAGCGCGAACTCCACCGGCCCCAGCTCCGGCAGCCCGCCGACCCGCACCAGGCCCGGCGGGATCAGCCCCCGGGTGTGCGCCATCACGCCCAGTCCGGCCCGCGCCGCCGCGATCAACCCGCTCAGACTGCCGCTCGTGCACGCGATCCGCCACGCCCGCCCGTCCTGCTCCAGCACCTCCAGCGCCCGGGCCCGGGTGATGCCCGGCGGCGGGAAGACGATCAGCGGGACCGGACGCTCCGGGTCCACCCGCAGCCCCTCCGCGCCGATCCACACCATCCGGTCCCGCCAGACGAGGCGGCCGCGCTCGTCCCCGGGGCCCCGCCGCTTCGCGAGCACCAGATCGAGGCGCCCCGCGTCCAGCCGCTCGTGCAGCGTCCCGGAGAGCTCCACCGACAGCTCCAGATCCACCTCGGGGTGCTCGTGCCGGAACGCTTCGAGGATTTCCGGGAGCCGCGTCAGCACGAAGTCCTCCGAGGCCCCGAAGCGCAGCCGGCCCCGCAGCCGGGTCCCCGTGAAGAAGGCCGCCGCGCGCTCGTGCGCCTCCAGGATCGTCCGTGCGAAGCCGAGCAGCGCCTCGCCGTCCTCCGTCAGCTCGACGCTGTGCGTGTCCCGGACGAACAGCGGCCGCCCGGTCGCCTCCTCCAGCCGCCGCACGTGTTGGCTGACCGTGGACTGCCGTACGCCGAGCCGCCCCGCGGCCTGGGTGAAGCTGAGCGTCTGGGCCACCGTGAGGAAGGTGCGCAGCTGGACGGGGTCGTACATACAGCCCATGCTAGCCGCGCTCATCGGGATGCGTGATGACAGTGAGTGCCGTGTGCAGGTTTCCCGATCGCCGCTCCCGCCCCGACCATGGAGGGAGCACTCCCCGGGGGTAGCGGCCGCCACCCCACCACCCGCCCCGGCACCATGGCAGTGCCCGCCCCGGAAACGCCTGCGCCCCGCACCCCAGCCATCGCCTCACCCGCACCAGCCGTCCCGACAGCAAGTGAGCACCCCGCACATGCGCCGCCCGAACCTCTTCGCCCGGTTGCCCCTGGACCCGTACATCCTGGCCCTGCTCGGCACCGTCGGTCTCGCCGCCCTGCTCCCCGCCCGCGGCGCGGCCGCCACCTTCGCCGACGGCGCCTCCACCGCGGCCGTGGCCCTGCTCTTCTTCCTCTACGGCGCCCGGCTCTCCACCGGCGAGGCCCTCGAAGGGCTGCGCCACTGGCGGCTCCACCTCACGGTGCTCGCCTGTACCTTCCTGCTCTTCCCGCTCCTCGGCCTCGCCGCCCGCGGACTCGTCCCCGGCCTCCTCACGCCCCCGCTCTACGGCGGCCTGCTCTTCCTCTGTCTGGTCCCCTCGACCGTCCAGTCCTCCATCGCGTTCACCTCGATCGCCCGCGGCAACGTCCCCGCCGCGATCTGCGCCGGCTCCTTCTCCAGCCTGGCCGGCATCGTCCTCACCCCGCTCCTCGCCGCCACCCTGCTCGGCGCGGACGCGGGCGGCTTCTCCCCCGACTCCCTCTTCAAGATCACCCTCCAGCTCCTGCTGCCCTTCCTCCTCGGCCAGGCCCTGCGCCGCTGGATCGGCGGCTTCCTCGTCCGCCACAAGCAGGTCCTCGGCCATGTGGACCGCGGCTCCATCCTGCTCGTCGTGTACGCAGCCTTCAGCGCGGGCGTGGTCGCGGGGATCTGGCAGCAGGTGAGCGTCCCGCGCCTCGGCGCCCTGCTGCTGGTGGAGGCCGTACTCCTGGCCGTCATGCTCGTGGTCACCTGGTACGGAGCGGCGCGCCTCGGCTTCGGCCGCGAGGACCGCATCGCCATCCAGTTCGCCGGGTCGAAGAAGAGCCTGGCAGCCGGACTCCCCATGGCCAGCGTGCTGTTCGGAGCCCAGGCCGGCCTCGCCGTGCTCCCGCTGATGCTCTTTCACCAGATGCAGCTGATGATCTGCGCGGTCATCGCCCGCCGCCGCGCCCGGGATCCCGAGCCTCAACGCGCGGCAGACCATGTGGCGGAGGTCTCGCCCCCGGCCCAACACCCCGCCCCCCGGGGCCGTTAACGTGCGGTAGTGACCTGGATACGCCCGCTCGCCGCGCACGCCGAACGCCCCTGCACCCTGGTGGTCTGCCGCGGCTGCTGCTGCGGTGACGCCCGCAAGAACCCCGGCACGGACCACGACGGCCAACTCGCCCGGCTGCGCGAGGCCGCCGCCGCCTCCGGGGGCCGCCTGGCCGTCCGTACGAGCGACTGCCTCGGCCCGTGCGCCCAGGCCAACGTCATCGTGGTCCAGCCCACCAGCGAGGCCCGCCGCCGCGGCGCCCGCGCGGCATGGTTCGGCTGGGCCTTGGACGACACCGCGACCGACGAGATCATCGCCTGGGCCGCGACGGGCGGCCCGGGCAGCACCCCGATCCCGGCCACCCTGGATCTCCACCGCATCGACCCGCCGACCCCGAAACCGGCCGCCGAATCCACCCGCCGCGGCCGACGGAGGGCTAAAGGGTGATCCGCTCCTCACCCGCGTAGATGTTCATGTCCGGCCCCCGCAGGAAACCGACCAGCGTCATGCCCGACTCCAGCGCCAGGTCCACCGCAAGGGAGGACGGCGCGGAGACGGCCGCCAGCACCGGGATGCCCGCCATCACGGCCTTCTGCGCGAGTTCGAAGGAGGCCCGGCCCGACACCAGCAGGACCGCGCCCGTCAGCGGGAGCCGGCCGGCCTGGAACGCGCGGCCGACGATCTTGTCCACCGCGTTGTGCCGGCCCACGTCCTCCCGCAGGTCGAGCAGCTCGCCCTGCGCGGTGAACAGCCCGGCCGCGTGCAGGCCGCCCGTACGGTCGAAGACCTTCTGCGCCGCGCGCAGCCGGTCCGGGAGTTCGCAGAGGACCTCCACGGGTACCCGTACCGGATCGGCGGCGATTCCCGGGAAACGCGTCGCCGTGCGGACCGCGTCCAGGCTGGCCTTGCCGCACAGGCCGCAGGAGGAGGTGGTGTAGACGTTGCGCTCCAGCGTGATGTCCGGAACGGGCACCCCGGCGGCCAGCTGCACGTTGACCACGTTGTAGGTGTTGGAACCCTCCTCCGTCGCCCCCTCGCAGTAGGTGACGGCCTGGACGTCCGAAGCGGCGCCGAGCACCCCCTCGCTCACCAGGAAGCCCACCGCCAGGGCGAAGTCGTCGCCCGGCGTGCGCATCGTGATGGCCAGCGGTCTGCCGTTCAGCCGTATCTCCAGCGGCTCCTCGGCCACCAGCGTGTCCGGCCGGACGCCCGCCCCGCCGTTCCGGATCCGGACGACGCGACGGCGCTCGGTGACGCGTCCCATGGTGATCAGCCCACCCCTTCTGTTCTCGCCGGTATCCGACGAGGTCATTGTCCCGGTTCCGCTTCCTGCGGTGTCCCCGGCAGGAGGATCCTCGGGAATCTCCAAAATCCGGGGCCGGAATCCTGTCGGGTCACACGCACACGTACCCACCAGTAGCAGGCAAAGCTGGGTGATCCTGACTTCCGTACAAGGGGGGACCCCGCCCATGACCGGTTCACGCGTGGTGGCGCTAGGGCACTACCAGCCCGCGAAAGTGCTCACCAACGAGGACCTCGCGGCCATGGTGGACACCACCGACGAGTGGATCCGGTCCCGCGTCGGCATCCGCACCCGCCACATGGCGGGCCCGGACGAGCCGGTGGACGAGCTGGCCTACCAGGCGGCGGGCAAGGCGCTGGCCGGCGCCGGCCTGACCCCGGACGACATCGACCTGGTCCTGGTCGCCACCTCCACCGCGATCGACCGTTCGCCGAACATGGCGGCGCGCGTCGCCGCCAAGCTGGGCATGGGCGGCAGCCCCGCCGTGATGGACATCAACGTCGTCTGCTCGGGCTTCACCCACGCCCTGGCCACCGCCGACCACGCCATCCGGGCCGGCTCCGCCACCCGCGCCCTGGTCATCGGCGCCGACAAGATGACCGAGATCACCGACTGGAGCGACCGCTCCACCTGCGTGCTCACCGGAGACGGCGCGGGCGCCGCCGTCGTCGAGGCCTGCGAGGAGCCGGGCATCGGACCGGTTCTGTGGGGCTCGGTCCCCGAGATGGGCAACGCCGTCCGGATCGAGGGCTCTCCGCCGGTCTTCGCCCAGGAGGGCCAGTCCGTCTACCGCTGGACCACCAGCCGGCTCCCGCCGCTCGCCCGCAAGGTGTGCGAGAAGGCCGGAGTCACCCCGGAGGAACTGGCCGCGGTCGTCCTCCACCAGGCGAACCTGCGGATCATCGAGCCGCTCGCCGCCAAGATCGGCGCCGTCAACGCCGTGGTCGCCCGCGATGTCGTCGACTCCGGCAACACCTCGGCCGCCAGCATCCCGATGGCCCTGTCGAAGCTGGTCCAGCGCGGCGAGATCCCCTCGGGCGCCCCGGTCCTCCTCTTCGGCTTCGGCGGCAACCTCTCCTACGCGGGCCAGGTCATCCGCTGCCCGTGACGGAGGCCACGCCGGTTCCCTCCGCCCGTGCGGCGGGGGAGCGGTGGCCCTCGGCGACAAGTGCGCCGACCAGGACACACGCAAGGGCCACCAGCTGGCCGGCCCCCGTCCAGCCCAGGCCCACGGGGACGGTGGCGAGCGCGAGCACCAGAGCCGCCGCGCGGTACCGCCCCGGCCCGATGCCCAGCGCGGCGCGGAAGGCCAGGTCCCCCGCCAGGTAGAGGGCGACCCCGCCCGCCAGCGCGACCGCCGGGCCGGTGTGCAGGTGCTCGCCGAGGTGCCCGATGGTCTTCTTCACGCCCGCCGCGAAGACGGCGATGCCCAGGAGCATGGGCAGGAAGGCGTAGTAGTACGCGACCATCGCCAGCTTGAAACGCCGCTCCGGCGGGGTCTGCGCGAAGACCTCCTCGGCCCGGCCCTCGTCGCGCACGAAGTACATCCACCACATCGCGGAGGCGATCGTCAGGGCCAGGAAGGCCCCGCCCGCGATGCCGAAGGACAGGGGCAGCGAGCCCACCCCGATGCCGATCGCGATCACGGACTCGCCGAAGACGATGATCAGCAGCAGGCCGTGCCGCTCCACCAGGTGCGCTGCGTTCATTCCGCCCAGCTGGTCGCCGACCGTCTGCTCGGGCGCCTCGGACCGCTCGGCCCGATCCGACGGCTCGGGCCCTGCGGCCCCCGCGGCCCCCTCGGGCTCAGCCGCCCCGCTCGCCGCGACCCGCTGTACGACCACCGGCGTCAGGAACTGGAGCAGCAGCGCCAGCATCCACAGGCCCCAGGCCGGCAGCCCGTCGAAGAACCCGGCGGCCGTCACCGACAGCGCGCACAGGGCGTTGGGCAGCGCGAACCACAGCACCCCGCGCCCGTGCGCCTGGGTGAACAGCGCGCTGTGGACCAGGACGACCAGCAGGTACCCGAGGCCGAAGGCGATGCCGCCCGCCCCGAAAGCGGTGGGCACGGCCAGGGCGCACACCAGGAACGCCCCCATGGCCAGCATGAGCAGCACCCGCCGGACGGTCCGGTCCGGCGGCACCTGGTTGGTCAGGTGGGCGTAGCCCCCGTACATCCAGAACAGCACGGTGAAGATCAGCACCACCTGGCCCGCGCCCCGCAGGCTCAGGTCGTCTGCCAGAAGCACCGTCAACTGCGTGATGGTGAAGACGAAGACGAGGTCGAAGAACAGCTCCAGCGTGCTGACGCGGTGCTCGGTTTCCATGCGCGGCTCCCCCCGGATGTGTGCGCAGCCATCCGACCGCCCGGCGCTCCCCCTGTCCAGCCCGTATCAGGATCCGGAAGGACCGCGGGGGCGCGCGACGCCCCGTCGTACGGGGCCGCCCGACCGCCCGCACTATCGCGAGACGCCCCGTCTCGCTGCAGCCTCGGGGCATGCGTGCAGGTCAGCCCGGCGTGGCGGACGCCCGCCGCTCGGAAATGTGGTCGGAACCCCGCCGATCCTTTGCTATTGTTGTCCATGTCGCCGCGGGAAACCGGGGCTGACCACCTGGTCCGGGTGGCGGAATGGCAGACGCGCTAGCTTGAGGTGCTAGTGCCCTTTATCGGGCGTGGGGGTTCAAGTCCCCCCTCGGACACAAGCAAGAACCCCACTTCCGGTGGGGTTCTTTTGCGTTTAGGGACCGGGCTGCGCATCGACCCGGGCCGGTGGGGCGTCCGAGCCGGTAGCAGGGGTGCCTCCTTCCCGGCGGTCGCCATGAGGGTGCACGTCAGCGACGTGGGCAGCGGGCGCCCCGAGGGGAGGGTTCACGCCCCCGTCGGACACCGCGAGAACCCCACCCCCCCGTGTGCGGTTCCTCTGTTCTCCTCCTCGCCTTACCCGCCGCGCCCTTACGTGCCCAGGACCACCAGCCCCGTCGGGGTGGTCAGGCTGCCCGGGGTCACCGACGTGAAGGTGTGGGGGAGGGACAACCGGGGCCGGCCGGTGTCCGGGGCGGCTTCGAAGAGGTAGGCCGCGGCCGCCGTGGAGTCGCTGACCAGGTGCGGGCCGCCCGCCGTGGCCATGGCTCCGGTGAGCGGGGTGCGGAAGAGGCGCCGGAGGTGGCGCAGGGTCTCCGGGGTGACCGGGGCCTCCACGGGAAAGGGCCGCGCCGGGGGTTCGGGCCGGGGCTGCGGGTTCGGGGCCTCGGCGGGAGCGTCCGTCGCGGCTGCGGCGTCCGGGGGGATGGCGCCGGTCAGGAGCAGGGCCAGGAGGACCGGCACGGCCTTGCGGCGCAGGGCCTCGGTGGCCGCGCGCAGGCGGTGCGCATGGGTCGCGGGCAGGGAGAGCGCGAGGCTCCCGGCGGCCTCGCCGGTGGCGATCGGCACCGCCGCGCAGACGACGCCGGGGGAGTACTCGAGCAGGTCGAAGACGGGCGCGCCCGGGGCCACCGCGTCCAGCGCGGTGAACAGGGCCCGGCTGTCGGTGATGGTCTGCGGAGTGAGCCGGGCGGGCCGGTGCCGGGCCACGTGGTCGGCGCGGAGGTCGTGGTCGAGCTGGGTCAGCAGGCACTTGCCGACCGCGCTGGCGTGGGCGGCGGCCCGGAAGTCGACCCACTCCCGCACCGGCGGGGTCGCGGGCCCGTCCGCCATCTGCGTGATCCGCACCTCGCCCTCGGCGTATCGGCTGAGGTACACCGCGGCCCCCGCGCTGTCCCGGGCCAGGGCCAGGGTGCGCTGGAGCTGTCCCGCCAGGCCGTGGCCGCCGGGGGCGGCGAGCCGGTCCAGGGCGGGACCGCGCCCGTACACCCCCACGGCCGGGCGGTACGCGTACTCCTCCTCGCACAGCATCGACAGGAGGGGGCGCAGCCGCCCCTCGCCGAGGCCGGACTCCCGTGCGATCTGGGCCGTCCGGACCCCCAACGGGTGCTGCTCCAAGACCCGTACGACGGCCAGCGCGCGGCGCGCCTCCGCCAGGGCATCGCTCGTCCCGTCCTGCACGACGGTCCCGCGGGCCGCCGCCGTCAGCGCGGGGTGGCGCAGCGGTCCCGCGGCCGGCCGGGGCGCGGCCGCCGGCGCCGGGAGCGCCGCCACCGAAACCGTGACGGGGGGCGGCAGGAACACGGCCAGCACTCCGGACAGGCCGGGCCGGGGCAGCGGCACCGGGCCCAGATCGGGATCCTCCAGCTGGTCGACGTAGCGCAGGACGGCCGCCTGCGCGCACAGCCGGACCTCGCGCAGATCCCGTCGGCCGCTCGGCCGGAAGCCGCGCCGGCCCAGATCGCGAGCCCAGTGCCGGGCGTCGTGGTGCTCACCGCGCCGGGAATGGTCGAGGAACAGGCAGTACGCGGCGGCGGCGGTCCGCTGGCTTCCGGAACCGGCGGCGAACTGCCACCAGAAGCGGGCGCCTTCGCGCAGCCCCGCGAGGTGCAGCAGGCAGCCGAAGACCACGGCTCCGGCCAGGTCCGTGTGCCCGCACGCCAGGAAGGCGTCGAGGTGCGTCCCGGCCTTCGGCCCGCACACGGAGGCCAGGCAGACGGCCTTGAGGTCGCGCCGGGCCCGCTCGGCGTCGAGCGGGCAGTCCCGGGCGGGGTCGCTCCAGCCGAACGCCGACCGGCGCCGGGCGCGGTGGCCGGGGACCCGCGCGTGCGGCGTGGCGCGCAGCAGGCGGGCCTCGGCCGCCCCGAGGTCGTAGTAGCGGTATCGGTCGCGGACACCCGCCCGGGCGAGGAAGTCGGCCAGGGAGCGCGGGGTACCGTCTCGGTCCTGCCGCCCCTGCCGTTCGTGCCGGCTCATGAGCCGGCTGGTTCGGCTGAGGCGGCGGACGTGTCGAGCAGGCGGGCGAGCCGCCGGTGGGCCTGGCCGAGGTAGGAGCGGACCGTGGCCTCGTCGACGCCCATCACGGCGGCCGCCTCACCGGGGGTGCACTGGAGCCCGTATCGCAGGAGGACGGCGTCACGCTGCCGCTCGGCGAGCCGGGAGACGGCGGAGTAGAAGCGGATGGTGTCCGTCAGTACCTCGTACCGGTCGGCGTGGGCCTCCTCGAGGGCGGCCTCGAAGGCGCTGATGTCCATCGGCTCGGGCGGCTGCCGCCAGGGGTGGCGCCGGGCCTGCCGGTCGACCAGGCACTGCTTGAGCACGGTCCAGGCGTAGGCGTCCAGGCGGTCCATGTGGAGCATCCGGAGCCACTCGCCCATGATCGAGTCGAAGGCGGCGTCCACCGCTTCCTCCGCCGCCGCGTCGGAGCCCAGCTGCAGATACGCGAAGCGCATGTACGCGGGCCGCCGATTCGCGTGGAAGGCCCAGTACGACAGGCGCGCCGTCGGGTCCCACTGGCTCATGGGAGTCGGCCGTCGGCGCCGGCTCGGCAGTCCCACGGCCCCACCGGACTCCTCCAGTCCGCCATCGCTCACCGCTCCACCTCATCCCCTGTGCGCTGACAGGAAAGCAGCGCGGGCGCACTCGGAGGGCGTGGAGAAGAAACCTGGAAGCAATACGTCGGGGATGATCGCCCCGTGATCGATGTCGATCGCGCGAGGCTCCAGCCAGCACATATGCATATGCCTGCTGCCGGTGCCGCCCGCCCCGCCGGTCAAATTCGCCGTCGTCCGGCTGTACCATGGGCCCGATCGCGAGGGCCGTGACGGAGAGGTCACTGCCCTCGCTTTTGCGTTACGTCCCCCGGAACAAATGCGGCGCGTGGCCTTTCGCCGGTTCGATACGATGAACCGCACTCACAATCCGTCACGTCACGTGTAACCGCACAGAGGAAATGGAGCATCCGAGGATGGCTCGACACCTGATCACCAGCGCGCTTCCGTACATCAACGGGATCAAGCACCTGGGCAACATGGTCGGGTCGATGCTTCCGGCGGATGTGTACTCCCGGTACCTCCGCCAGCGCGGCCACGACGTCCTCTACATCTGCGCCACCGACGAGCACGGCACCCCGGCCGAGCTCGCCGCCAAGGAGGCCGGCCTCTCGGTCGCCGAGTTCTGCGCGCAGGCACACGACGCCCAGAAGGCGGTCTACGACGGCTTCGAGCTGTCCTTCGACTACTTCGGCCGCAGCTCCTCCGCGCAGAACCGCGAGATCACCCAGCACTTCGCGCGCAGGCTCCAGGAGAACGGCTTCATCGAGGAGCGCGCGATCCGGCAGGTCTACTCGCCGGTCGACGGCCGCTTCCTGCCGGACCGCTACGTCGAGGGCACCTGCCCGCACTGCGGCTATGACAAGGCCCGCGGCGACCAGTGCGAGAACTGCACCCGCGTCCTGGACCCCACGGACCTGATCGAGCCCCGCTCGGCCATCTCCGGCTCCACCGAGCTGGAGGTCCGCGAGACCAAGCACCTCTTCCTGCTGCAGTCCAAGCTCCAGCACGAGGTCGAGGCGTGGGTCTCCGAGCACGAGGCGGAGTGGCCGCAGCTGGCCTCCTCCATCGCCCGCAAGTGGCTGACCGAGGGCCTGCACGACCGCGCGATCACCCGCGACCTGGACTGGGGCGTCCCGGTCCCGGCCGACACCTGGCCCGAGCTGTCCGCCGAGGGCAAGGTCTTCTACGTCTGGTTCGACGCGCCGATCGAGTACATCGGCTCGACCAAGGAGTGGTCGGACCTCGACCCGGCGAACCGCGACTACAAGGCGTGGTGGTACGAGGCCGAGGACGTCCGCTACACCCAGTTCATGGCCAAGGACAACGTCCCGTTCCACACGGTGATGTTCCCCGCCACCGAACTGGCCACCCGCGAGCCGTGGAAGAAGGTCGACTACGTCAAGGCCTTCAACTGGCTGACGTATTACGGCGGCAAGTTCTCCACCTCGCAGAAGCGCGGCGTCTTCACCGACCAGGCACTGGAGATCCTCCCGGCCGACTTCTGGCGCTACTTCCTCATCGCCAACGCGCCTGAGTCCGACGACTCGTCCTTCACCTGGGAGCACTTCGCCGCCACGGTCAACAAGGACCTCGGCGGGACCCTCGGCAACTTCGTCAACCGCGTACTGACCTTCTCCCGCAAGAAGTTCGGCGACGAGGTCCCCGCCGGCAGCCCCGCCGGCGAGGCCGAGGCCAAGCTGGGTGAGCAGATCGCCGAGCTGCTGGCCGAGTACGAGGGCCACATGGAGTCCCTCCAGTACCGCAAGGCGGCGGCCGCCCTGCGCGCCCTGTGGTCGGCCGGCAACGCGTACCTGGACGAGAAGGCCCCCTGGCTGGAGGTCAAGACCGACCTGGAGGGTGCGGCGCTCACCCTGCGCACCGCGATGAACCTCATCCACCTCTACTCGGTGGTCTCCGAGCCGTTCATCCCGGCCTCGGCGCGCGCCATGCGCTCCTCTTTCGACCTCGCCGACGACACGGCCACGTGGGTCACCCCGGAGCAGGCCAGGTCTCTGGACGCGGTCCCGGCCGGTACGCCGTTCACCGTGCCGCCGGTGCTCTTCGCGCGGGTCACCGAGGAGGACCTGGAGTCCTACCGCGAGCGCTTCGGCGGTTCCCCGGAGGCCTGAGCCCCCGAGTGACCACTGGGTGAGGGGCGCGACCCGTCGGGGTCGCGCCCCTTTCGCATGCCTGCGGTGGGAGGTAGGGGAAACCCCACCGTGAACCGTCCATCTGGGTGGGCAGACCCGGGTGGGGCCGCGCGGCTGGAATGGGCCCATGCCCCCTTCCCGTACCGCCTGGTGGACCACCGGCTGGCTGCTCGCCGCCGCGTGGGCGCTGTCCTTTCCCCTTCTTTCCACGCTGGGGCCGCACCGGCTGTGGGGCTGGTGCGCGGCCGCCGGATACCTCGGGGCCGCCGGAGCCACCGCCGTCGGCCGCCGCCGGGCGGCGCTCGCCGCCGCGCTGCTGGGCGCCGTCGCCGTACCGCTCCTGTGGCTCGTCCTGACCGGGCAGGGGCAGCCGGAGGTGACGGCCATCGAACGCTCCGGGCGGCTCCTGCTGGAGTCCGGGCGCATCTACGTGGAACGGCCCGAGCGCGTCGAGGAGTACACCCCGTACTTGCCGGCCATGGCGCTGCTCGGTCTTCCGCGGGCGCTGCTCGGGGGAGACGCCGGGGGCGACGGCTGGGCGGTGCGGCTGCTGGGGGATGCCCGGATCTGGTGCGCGACGGCCTTGTTCGGCTGCCTGTGGGTGGCCCATCGGCTGGTCGGCGCGGACGCGGGGCCGGGCCGGCTGCGGGGTGCGCACGCGGGGCCGGGCCGGCTGCTGTGCCGGGCCGCGGGGCCGGGTCGGCAGCCGGGCGGGAAGGCGGGGCCGGGTCGGCTGCTGCCCGCCCTGGTGGCTTCGCCGGTGGTGGCCCTGCCCCTGGCGGTGAGCGGGGTCGACCTGCCGCTGGCCGGGCTCTGCTGCCTGGCTCTGGCCGCCGCCGTCACCGGGCGGGCCGGCCTGGCCGGGGCGGCCCTCGCCGGGGCGTGCGCGCTGAAGTGGACGGCGCTGCCCGCGGTGGCGGTCGCGGTGGCGCTGCTCGCGGCGGGCCGGGGCGGGCGGCCGGCGGTGCGCTGCGCCGTGACGGCGGCCGGCGGTACGGCCTTGCTGGTGCTGCCGGGCGTGCTGCTCCAGCCGGCGGAGCTGTGGCGCCAGGTGTTCGCCTTCCCCACCGGGCGGGCGGAGGTGCCGACCCCGGCGAGCAGTCCGCTGCCCGGACATCTGCTGGCCGAACTGGGCGCCTGGGGCTGGTATCCGACGACGGGCTTGCTGGCGGTGGGCGGCCTCGCGATGGCCCTCTCCCTGGTCGTGCGGCCGCCGCGCACGATGGTGGCCGCGGCCGACCGCCTGGCCCTCGGCCTCACGCTGGCCTTCCTCCTGGCTCCGGCGGGCCGCTTCGGCTACCTCGCCCTGCCGGTCCTGCTGGCGGTCTGGGCCCGCTCGACGGCGCCCCGTCGCGCCGCCTCCAGGATCGTGGCCCGCTCGGGCGCCCCCGGCCGCCATCCGGCACAGGCCCGGTAGGTCCGGGCGTGGCGCGTCCCCCGGACGGAGAACGCCCGGTGCGTCTGGGCGGCGCGAACGGTCCGGCCCCCGTGCGAAGCCCGCGAGCACCACTGGACGTACGTCGCGCAGGGGTACGGGGGCGGCCCTCCACGTAAACCCCGGGGGCGGCCCTCCACGTGGACCCCCGGGGGCAGGGCACGGGCCGATCGGCAAGACGGGCGTCAGCCTCGACCGCGGATCAGTGACATCAGGAGCCCGTGGGTCTCGGCGTCCGCGGCCGCGACGAGCCCGCGGCCCGCCGGCCCGATCGGAGCTCCGTCGATTCCGGTGACGACACAGCCGGAGGCCTGGCACAGAGCGATGCCTGCGGCGAAGTGCACGCTCTCGGTCAGGTCACCGCCATCGGTGACGTAGGCAGCGCGCTTGCCGGCGGCCACCCACGCCAGCGCCAGCGTGGTGGACACGACCCGCGGCCGGAACCGTTCGACGAACCCGGGGTGAGAGAGCAGGTCCACAGCCCGGAATCCGGGCGCATGAGGAAAGGGCGGATCCAGGTTCACGTCCACCAGCCGGGTGGCGGCCGTCGGCGCCAGCTGTGTGTCGCGCCCGTTGCGCCGAACCCACGCGGTCCCGCCGTCGGTGAAGAAGACCTCGTCGCTGAACGGATCGGCCACCGCGACCGGACCGTTGCGCAGTGCCACGTTCACGGCGACCAGCATGCTGCCGACCGCATAGTTGAGCGTGCCGCACAGGGGGTCCACCCACCACTGGCGCACCGCGTCGGCCGCACCCCGCCGCCCGCCCTCCTCACCGTGCACCGCGTCCTCGGGGCGCGCGGCACGGATGACGCCGAGGATCGCCTCCTCGGCGGCCACATCGGCGTCGGTGGCGAAGTCCCCGGCGCCCTTGTCGATGCGGGTGAGCCGCTGCCCGTACCTGGCCCGTACGGCCTCTGCGCTGGCACGCACCGCGGCTATCGCGACGTCGGCGTCGTCAAGCCTCGTATCTGAGTCGATCACGCAGTGCAGGGTAGCTGGACGGCGTACCCCGCCGTACACGGGTCCGCCCGACGGCCGCCACGCCTCCGCACGCGCTAACCCGGTTTGCATCCACAGGGTCACAGCTTCAGGCCGTGTCCAGGCCCCGCAGATGGGCGAGGACGGCCAGGACCCGGCGGTTGCCCTCGGTGGCGTCCAGGTCGAGCTTCATGAAGATGCTGGACGCGTGCTTGACGACGGCGGCCTCGGTGATGAACAACCGCCCGGCCAGAGCCTGGTTGTTGAGGCCAGAGGCCATCAGGGTCAGCACCTCCCGCTCGCGCGGGGTCAGCCGGGCCAGCGGCCGGTCCTGCGACTGCCGGCTGAGCAGGACCCTGACGACCTCGGGGTCGATGACGGTCTCGCCGTCGGCGACCCGCTGCAGGGCGTCGAGGAACTCGGCGACCTCGCCGACGCGGTCCTTGAGGAGATAGCCCAGCCCGGCCGCCGAGGCGCCGGTGAGCAGCTGCGTGGCGTAGGCCGTGGCGATGTACTGGGAGAGCACGAGCACGGGCAACGACCCGTCACGCGAGCGGAGTTCGAGCGCCGCCCGCAGACCCTCGTCGCGGAAGCCGGGCGGCATCCGTACATCGGTCACCACAGCGTCCGGCCGCTCCGCCTCCACCGCCCGCAGGAGTTCCCCGGCGGTGCCGACGGCGGCCAAAACCCGGTGGCCACCGCGGGTGAGGAGTTCCGTCAGCCCCGCGCGCAGCAACACGGAGTCCTCGGCGAGGATCAGCCGGAGCACGGCACCTCCACCCGCAGTTCGGTCGGTCCGCCCACCGGACTGGACACCACCAGCCTGCCCTTCAACATCGCCACCCTGTCCGCGAGTCCCGCCAGGCCCGCCCCCGCGCCGGGATCGGCGCCGCCGCGGCCGTCGTCGGTGACGGAGAGGGTGAGCCGGTCGCCCTCGACCCTACCGACGACGGCGACGCGCGAGGCGTCACTGTGCTTGGCAGCGTTGGCCAGTGCCTCGGTGACGGTGAAGTACGCGGTGATCTCCACGGATTCGGCCAGCCGGGGCACGTCGAGGTCCACGGTCACCGGTACGGGATGGCGCAGGGCCACCTCGGCGACGGCCGCTGCGAGCCCGTGGTCGGTGAGAACCTGCGGATGGATTCCCCGTACGAGGTCGCGCAGTTGCTCCAGGGCCACCTTGGCCTCGCTGCGGCCCCGGGCCACCAGCCCGGCCGCTGCGGCGGCCTGCGCAATCCCCCGCAGCTCCAGCTCGGCGAGGCCCAGGGTCATGCTGAGGGCGACCAGCTGCTGCTGGGCTCCGTCGTGCAGGTCCCGCTCGATGCGCCGTCGTTCGGCCTCGAAGGCGTCGACGAGGCGGACCCGCGAGCGGGTGAGCTCCAGGACCCGGTCGGTCTCCCGGCGCGGCCCGATGAGCAGGCGGGCGGTCCGCACCTGGGCCCCCGCGAGCAGGGCGCCCGCGTAGGCCGCCGCGACCATCCCGGCCAGTCCGGCCGCCGTGCCGGCCAGGGCCTCCAGAGGCCCGGAGACGGGCCGGCCGGGGATCAGCATCACGTGGTCCGGGGCGATGGCCCAGACGATGACGGGGGTCGCGACGAGGATCAGGGAGAACGCCAGCAGCGTGACGACGGCGAACCCGGCCGCCCCGAAGGCCGGCCCGAGCAGGGCGGCGTAGCCGAACTCCCGCTACGTGGCCCGCTCGCGCAGGCGCGTCCGCAACCAGGCCGCGGGGCCGGCCCCGGCGAGCGAGGTGTGCGGATCCGCCACGCGTACGGGCTCCACACAGCGCAGCCGCCACCGCTCCAGCCTTCCCAGCGGCACCCCGGCGACGACGGCGCACAGCAGGAGCAGCAGCCCGATCCCGGCCACCGCCAGCACCACCCCCAGGCCGACGAGCAGCCCGAGGACCACCAGTACCGGATATCCGACGAGGAAGCCGCTGCCCAGGTAAGCCCAGCACCGCCAGGGCCACCACGAGCCCAGGAACCGCAGCGGCCGTCGCATCGCCGCCCGGACGGCGACGGGCTGCTCGCAGGCCGGTTCGAGGAGGGGGACGGAGTCGGACATGTGTCCCCAGTCCAGAGGGTGTCGAGCGGCTGACGGGACATCAGGTGTTCGACCCGGCGTACCGCCGACGCGGGAGCGCTCGTGGCGTGCCTGGACGAGCACAGGGTGAAGCGCCGCCCGTGGGCGGCGGCGTTTCAGCCGCCGGTGCGGGTGAAGGTCCGGACCGCGGTGTCGAAGTAACCGCGGGCCTCGCCGGTCCGCCCCACCGGTGCGGACACCCACACGTCGTACAGCCGGCCGCCCTCCTCCCAGCACAGGTCGCGGGTGTGCCGGGGGCCCTCGGCCTCCGAGAAGCCCTTCCAGGTGAACAGCCAGAGGGCGGCGTCGTGACCGTTGTGGGTGGCGGCCACGACCTCGGCGTCCCGGTACCCCGGGTTGTTCGCCGGCCCCTTGGCATGGGCCCGCTGGTGCACGGCGAGCGGACCGCCCGACTCCGCGTCCGCCACCTTGATGCCGATGCGGAAGGTCTCACCGGGCGACATGTAGAAGATCCGCGGACCGTCGAGCCTGCGCGTGAAGCCGAGGGGGACGGCGAGCGAGAAGCCCGCCGGGTCCTCGACGACCTGGTATCCGGCGGGGACGGCCTTGCCGTCCGACGAGGGGGGGACCATCTGCGGCGCCGACGGGCTCACCGTCGGCTGGAGCTGCTCGCGCGGGATGCCGGGGCCGGGCGTGGGAGGAGTGGACGAGGGGGCCGGGGTGGGCGCGGCGCCGTTCACGCCCGTCGGCGTGGTCCGGGCGCCGGCCGCTCCGCTGGTGGACGACGCCTGCCCCCGGCGTTCGTCGTCGTTCATCAGCAGCGCGGCGGCGGACACGCCCGCCCCGGCGATTGCGGCCACCAGCAGGCCGGCGATCAGCGAGACTCCCGGCCGCCGCTTCCCGGGTGCCCGGTCCGTAGGGGGCACGGGCGTCGGCGCGGGCGTCGGCACGGGGGCAGGTGCCGGGCCGGATACGGGCGCCGACGTGGGTGTGCGGACGGATGCGGGCGCCGGCCCGGACTCGGACGGCCGGGTCGCGCTGCGCTGCGTCGGCGCGTACCGCGTCGGCGGGTACTGCGGCGCCGTGTCCGCGAACGCCCGCAGCATCTGCTCCGCCTCCTCCGCGCCGAGCCGCTCGGCGGGATCGCGCTCCAGCAGTCCCCGCACGACGGGCAGCAGCGGGCCGCACGCCGCGGGCGGCCGGATCTCGTCGAAGACCACCGCGTGCAGGATGCCTCCCAGCGAATCCCGCCGGAAGGGCGTCGTGCCGCTGACGGCCGCGCACAGCAGCGCGCCCAGCGACCACAGGTCGGACTCGGGACCGACCGGCGTCTGCGCCGACATCCGTTCGGGCGCGGTGTACTCGGGGGACCCGACGAAGGCACCCGTCGAGGTCAGCGTCGTCGCGCCGGCCACCTGCGCGATCCCGAAGTCCGTGAGGACGGGCCGGCCGCCCGGAGCCTCCAGGAGGACGTTCGCCGGCTTGATGTCCCGGTGCAGCACGCCGGCCGTGTGCGCCGTACGCAGCGCGCCGAGCAGGGCGATCCCGATGCGGGCCGCCTCCGCGGGGTCGACCGGCCCGGTGCGGGCGAGCCGGTCGGCGAGCGATCCGCCTTCGACCAGCTCCATGACGATGTACGGGAGTTCGCGATCCTCGACGATGTCGTGCACCACGATGATGTGCGGGTGCTTGAGCTGCGCGGCCGCGCGGGCCTCGCGGAGCGTGCGCTCACGCTGGAGCAGGGCGTCGTCCGCGGACAGCGCGGGGTCGAGCGCCACTTCCTTGACGGCGACGCTCCGGCCGAGCAGCTGGTCGCAGGCACGCCACACGACGCCCATGCCGCCGCGCCCGAGCTTGGCGTCCAGCCGGTAACGCCCCGCGATCAGCCGGGCGTTCTCCCCCTCGGTCCCCATGGCGCCATCATGCCGCATCGAAGTACACGGCGTGGCCGGCCGAAGCCCGAGCGGGTGACCCGCACCCCCGCGCCGGATATCCGGGCCGACGGCCGCGTGTCGAAGCCGGGCCTTGATCGTTTCTTCTGCGGTAGCCCTTACATCTGCTGCGGAATCGGGAGGACGCGCGGTGGCCGCTTGGCAGTACTTCGCCGGGGCGGGTCTGGTGGCGGCGCTCTGCCCGCTGCACGGCCACGTGGCGGTTGCGGGCGACGGCCACGGCCGCGGAGCCCGTGTCGACGTGTGCGTTCCGGGCGGGCAGCCCAAGGGGCCCGACGTACGGCCTTCCGGGCGGCCCTCCGTCCGCGCGGCCGTGCCCGGCACGGACCGGCCGACCGTGCGCCATCCGGGGCGGGCCCCCGGGCCGGCCGCCGTCGCCGAGCGACCCGCACGGCCCGCCGTGGCCGTGCCGCCCGGGCAGCCGGAGCCGCCGAGTGCCGCGGCGGCGCCTTCCGCGCAGCCCCTGCCCGGGGAGCCGGAGCCGCCGCAGCCCTCGCCGGGTCCGGGCGACGAGAGCGGACCGGCGCCGGCCGCCGCACCCGCCCCGCCCCGGCCCAGGGCCACCGCCGCGCGCGCGAGCGCCTTCCATGTGCGTCCGTACCGCTCGGTGGCCCTGGAGCGGCGCGGCCCGGGGGGCATGTCCACCGTGATGCTCATGGTCGTCGTCACCACCCCGGCCGTTCTCGCCGCCGCGGCTCTGCGCCCGCGTTCCAAGAGCCGCAGCTGACCGCCGCGTACCGGCCGACCGCTCGCAGGTCGTCCGTAGCCCGTCGGTGGCCCGGCCGCAGTCCGCCCGCATCCCGTCCGCTGTCCGTCCGCAGTCCATCCACCGATCCACACCGGGAGAACCCACGTGTCCGAATGGCTGGTCCTGGCCATCGCCATGGTGCTCGTCTGCGCCCTCGTCCTCGCCATCACCGCGATCCGGCACCGCCGGGCCGCGGACGACGAGGACACCAGCGAAACCCCCGATGTCATCGAGTACATGACGATGATGGTGGGCGTGGTCTACGCGATCGTGCTGGGTCTGGCCATCGCCGGCGTCTGGGAGGCGCGCGGCGCCGCCGAGGACAGCGTGCGCCGCGAGGCCCAGGCGCTGTACGAGGTCACCCAGCGCGCCGACGTCTATCCGGCGGCGGTCCGCGACCGGATCCGCGGCGAGGTGGACGCGTACGTCTCCCACACCGTCGCCGTGGACTGGCCGCTGATGACCTCCGGCGAGAGCGCGTCGGCCAAGGGCGCCCAGCTGCTGGGCAAACTGCGCAGCGACGTCACCCACCAGAGCCCGGCCACCGAGCTCCAGGCGCAGGCTTACCAGCCGCTGCTGGACCACATCGCCGCCGCCGACGACGCCCGCCACTCGCGGACCCAGAGCTCCGAGTCCACGCTGCCGGGCGTGGTGTGGTTCGGGCTGCTGGTCGGCGGGGTGGTCACCGTCGGGCTGATCTTCACCTTGCAGATCCGCCGCTCCGGGCGGGAGCTGCTGCTCGCCGGACTGTTCAGCGCGCTGATCGTGTTCCTGCTCTTCATGGTGTGGAGCTTCGACGCGCCTTACGGGAGGGACGGGATCGACTCGGCCGGCCCGTTCCAGGACCTGTTCCCGGCGACGGCGGTGGCCGCCGCCCGCTGAGCCCCGCCGCCCGCCGACGCGCGCCCTTGGCGCCGACGGACACCGCCTGCAGAGCGGCCCACCGACACCGCCGGGGTCGTCGGCCGGACGGCCTTCACTACACGGCCACCTGCCGGCGGACCGCCTGCACCAGCGGCGAGTGCCGCAGGGCGTCGGAGATGCGCAGGAGATCGCGCGGACCGTCGGCGGTGTCGAGCAGGGTCTCCTCGTCCTCCCCGATGATCTTGCCCTCGGGGTCCGCGGAGCGGGCCTGCACGGCGGCCGCGACCATGGCGGCGTCGGCGACCGCGCGGGCGATCTCCTCGTCGGCCCCCTCGGCGACGGCGCTCTCGTAGGCGCCGTCGCGCAGGTCCTTGTCGAAGTACGGGCCCAGATGCAGGAAGCCGTCGTGGATGTCCGACTCCCGCTGGATCACCCGCAGCTCCGCCGCGGACCACCAGGCCATCTGGACGGAGGGCGTGCCGCTGGGCGCCGAGATCTGCACCTCCTGCCAGAGCGCGCCGAGCCGGCGGTACGTCGCCCAGGTCTGCCAGTGGTCCGACAGACGCTGGCAGACCAGCGGGACCACGAAGCCCATCGCACTGATCAGCGCACCCAGGGCGGCGAGCGGGGGAGCGACGTACGTGCTCAGGTCGTCGAGGTTGTGGCCGAGCCAGCGAGCCACGACCGCCGAGATCTTGGTGGCGTCGTAGGTGAGGTTGAAGACGTAGCCGGCGACGATGATCACCAGGCCGACCCGCAGCCAGCCGCGCACCTGCAGCGACCAGCGCCAGCACAGGACCACCATCACCACCGCGGCGACGTGGTGCGCCAGCAGGTACAGAGCGATCATCTGGCCGATGTAGGGCGTGTTGGCGTAGAAGGTGTCGAAGTCGCGCAGGCGCTCCACCGGCGTCTCACCGAGGGCGAACAGCACGATCAGGACCACGATCACGGCGCTGTAGCCCAGGATCCAGCGACGCGAGACGCGTCGGGTCTGTTCGGGCGGTCCGCCCCGCCAGTTGACCATCAGGACCAGGCAGGAGGCGCTGAAGCCGGTGATCAGGCAGTACACCAGGGGGGCCGAGACGTTGACGATCCCGGTCCAGCGGTTGACCGCCGCGATGGTGGGCGGGGCGGCGAAGAAGAAGACCGCTCCCGCCAGGGTCAGCAGGGCGACGACCGACCGCAGGAGCGGGTCGCGCCAGTTGTGCCGCAGGGCCGGCAGTTTGAAGGCGAGCGAGATCGCCATCGCGGCCGCCGGTATGTAGTAATCCTCGCCGTTCAACGGTCTTTCCTGTGCCCCCGGTAGCCCAGCGAGGCCTCGATCCGGCCCGCCAGTTGGTCGCGCTGGACCGGAGGCCGGTGGCTCGCCGATCCGGCCAGCCAGTTCCGGCACCGGCTGCCCAGCAGTAAGCCGAAGGTCTCGGCCTCGGTCTCCTCCTGCACGTCGGCGCGCGTGCGCGCGGCGACCCGGCGGACCGTCTCGCCGATGTCGGCTTCGTCGGACAGCAGCCGCGCGGCGACGGCGGCGCCGTCGACGTGGTGGCTGCAGTGGCCGGCCTTCATGTGCCACAACTCGTGCCCGAGGATCACCAGTTGGTGGTCGGGTGCCGTGCGTTCCTCGATGACCACGAGATCGCGGTCCGCCATGTCGAGCCACAGGCCGCTGGCCGTCCGCGGGGGGAACGACGCCATCCGGAAGTCCACCCGGCGGCCGCGGTGTCTGCTCATGCCCTCGCAGAGGGCAGCGTAGAGGTCCACGGGTTCCACGGGCGCGGTCAGCCGGATGCCGGCCACCAGCTCCCCGCACAACCGCCGCTGCTCTCTGCCTATGCTCACCGTTCTCCCCGTCGGCGCGGATCCGGATCAGGACTCAAGGATCAGACCCAGACTTTCGACTGGGTCAGGATTCGTTCGGTTTTACGCTTTCGAGGAGCATGTCCAGCCATTCGGTCACCTTGTCCCGGTGCTTGTCGCTGGGCAGTTGGGCGGCGCGCCATGCGATGCCGCGTACACCGTGGTTCTGGAGGAGTCTTGCCAGCGGATCGCCCGCTGATGCGGCCGAGGCCGGTACGGTTTCCCGCGCGCGTCCCGCGAAGTCCTGGAGCAGCTGTTGCTCGGTCCGCTGGAGCGCGTCGGTGAGGGCGTCGGAGTCGTGCGCCGTCAGGAAGCCGGCGTGGACCCCGAAGAAGCGCTGGATCGCGTCGCAGTGCTCCATGGTGGGGCGGCGGTCGCCGTTGATCAGGGCCCCGGCCTGCTGGCGCGACATGCCGGCGCCGTCCGCGATCTCCTGCTGCGTGTAGCGGCGGCCGTTCGGTTTGACGCGGGTGCGCCGGAGCAGGTCGAGCCGCTGGAGGAACCGGGTCTGCAGATCGGGTTCGCCGGCCGGCCTGCCGTCGAGCAGGGTCCTGACCACGTCCGCGGGCACGCCGGAGGCCTCGGAGAGCCGCCGCAGGTCGAAGACCTGGTTCAGGTCGCGGCCCATCTTGCCCGCGAGTTCGGCGACACGCGTGATGGTGGCTGCCAGGGGTGCGCTGGCCACCGCGACGGGAGCCGGGAAGCCGTCTGTCACCAGTGGTTCTCCTAGATCGCGCGAAGTCGGTACGGCACATGGTCGGCTTCTGGAATCTAGCCGCTCTCGCCCGTAAGGGCTAGAACGTGCCACAGCTGTGGCGGGAATGAGCTGTCAAGAGGCTGGAATTGCCACAATAGTTGACACTCGAATGAAGTCGGTAGCAGGATCGCCACACGGAAATGAAGATCCAGACCGGAGGAGGGGGAGCTCTCGGTGCCACATCTCGCAGCGGTGGGCCCGTCCGATGGCCTCGCCCGAGCCGGTGAGGAGCGCTTGGCGGGCGAGGAGTCCGCACGCGGCGCCGTGCGGTCGGAGCGACGCAAGGAGATTTTGCGCCAGCGCCGCGAGGAGCTGGGCCTGAGCCAGGAAGACCTCGCCGCCCGCCTCCGCATCAGCGTGCGCGCGTACGGGAACTGGGAACGGGGCCTGGTCAAGGAGTGGACTGACCGCAAACTGCTCGCCCTGGCCGAGGCCTTGGAGATGAGCGAGCGGCAGTGCTTCTGGCTCTTCCGCGTCATGGTCGACCGCGACCCTCCGCCCACGTGGCGGGCCGCCGAGGAGAACCGGCTCCCCGAGGACCCCGCGCAGCGCGACTACCTGTGCGACTACGCGGCGCTCATGGAGTCCGTGCCCTACCCGAGCTTCCTGGTGGACCACCGCTGGGACGTCGCGCTCACCAACTCGGCCTTCGACCAGCTCTTCCAGTCCGTACGGCCGCACCCGACGGCCCTGCCGGACGACAACTTCCTGCGCTTCGTGCTGTTCCACCCGGACGCGGCGGCCGTGCTGGAGGACCACGAACCGGCCTGGTGCGTCCCGCTGCTGGCCCGGTTCGCCGCCGCGGTGGCCGCGTTCCCGGAGGACGAGGGTCTGCGCAGCATCCGCCAGGAGGTGGCCCGTGACCCGTTCATGGAGGCGGCCTACCGGTACGGGGTGCCGCACTGGCTCAGCACGCACGGGGCCGGCGCCGCCGAGATGGACGGGGCCGTGCGCACCGTACGCCACCCCGACCCGCGACGGGGGCTGGTGCGCTGCCGGATGGTGGCCGAGAGCAGTCGGATGCTGGACGCGATGGGGCTGACCCGGATCACCCTGATCCTCTCGGCGCCGCAGGGCGCGCCGGTGGGCCCCGTCCGGGGCGGCGGCGCGATCACGCACCACCAGGGCGCCAGGCTGCGCGCCGTGCCGTCGCTGGGGGAGTGACCGCCCGGGGCAGACTGGTGCCGGCGGACGCGTGCCGCGGCTCGGGTGTCACCGATCGTGTCATCGATCGGGGCATGACGGCGCACGGGTGACGGCACGGGCAACGGTACGGGCGCCGGCAACGGCACCTGCACGGGCGAAGGGCGGTAAGGGCGTGCAGCTGACGATCCTCGGCGGAGGCGGCTTCCGGGTTCCGCTCGTGTACGGAGCCCTGCTCGGCGACCACGCCGAGGGCCGGGTCTGCGAAGTCACGCTCTACGACGACGACCCGGCGAGGCTCCACGCCATGGCCCGCGTGCTCCGGGACCAGGCTGTGGCCGCCGCGGCGCCCGACGCCCCGGCCGTCACGGTCACCGGGGACCTGGACGAAGCCCTGCGCGGGGCCGACTTCGTCTTCTCCGCCCTTCGTGTCGGCGGCCTGGAGGGGCGCGCCGCGGACGAGCGGATCGCCCTGGCCGAAGGCGTGCTGGGCCAGGAGACGGTGGGCGCGGGCGGGATCGCGTACGGCCTGCGGACCGTGCCCGTAGCGCGTGAGATCGCGCGCAGGATCGCGCGCGTCGCACCCGAGGCGTGGGTCATCAACTTCACCAACCCGGCCGGACTGGTCACCGAGGCCATGGCCGAGGAACTCGGCGAGCGGGTGATCGGCATCTGCGACTCCCCCGTGGGGCTCGGCCGGCGCATCGCGCGACTGCTGGGCGCCCGGCCGGAGGAGGCCTGGATCGACTACGTCGGCCTCAATCACCTGGGCTGGGTGCGCGGACTGCGGATCGGCGGCCGCGACGAACTGCCCCGGCTGCTGGCCGACACCGAGGCACTGGAGTCATTCGAGGAGGGCCGGCTCTTCGGGGCCGAGTGGCTGCGCTCGCTCGGCGCGATCCCCAACGAGTACCTGCACTACTACTACTTCAACCGTGACACCGTACGGGCGTACCAGGAGGCCGTGCAGACCCGCGGGGCCTTCCTGCGCGACCAGCAGCGCGGCTTCTACGCCGAGGCCGGGCGGGCCGGGCAGCCGGCCGGGGCGGCGCTGGCCGCCTGGGACCGGACCCGGGCCGAGCGCGAGGCCACGTACATGGCCGAAAACAGAGAGGCGGCCGGCGTCGGCGAGCGCGACGAGAGCGACCTGGAATCCGGGGGCTACGAGAAGGTCGCGCTCGCGCTGATGCGGGCCATCGCGCGCGACGAGCGGGCCACGCTGATCCTGAACGTACCCAACCGCTCGACGCTGTCCGTCCTCGACGCCGAGGCGGTCGTAGAGGTGCCCTGCCTGGTCGACGCGAACGGCGCCCACCCGGTGGGCGTCGCGCCGCTGCCGCTGCACGCGGTGGGGCTGGTGACGGCGGTCAAGGCGGTCGAGCGGGAGGTACTGGCGGCAGCCGCGAGCGGGTCGCGGGCGGCCGCCGTCAAGGCGTTCGCGCTGCATCCGCTGGTGGATTCCGTGAGCGTGGCGCGGCGGCTGCTCGACGGGTATGCGGCGGAGCACCCCGGGCTGGCCTACCTGCGCTGACATCCGGGGACCGGCGTCCTCCTCCCCGGCCGAGGTTTCCCCCGGTCCGGCCCGCGATTGCGCTGCCCGGCGCGCAGCTCCTCCGTCCGGCCCAGCGCCGCATGCGGTGCGGCGGGGGCGCTGTGACAGTGCGAGGGTGACCACTGCCCCCGACGTCGCCGCCGCGCCACCCGTGATCGACCGGCGACGGCGCAACGTCATCTTCGGCACGATCATGCTGGGCGTGCTGCTCGCGGCACTCGACCAGACGATCGTCGGGACCGCGCTGCCCACCATCGTGGCGGACCTGGGCGGCGGGGACCACATGGCGTGGGTGGTGACCTCCTACCTCCTCGCGGAGACCGTGGCGACGGTGCTGGTGGGCAAGTTCGGCGACCTCTTCGGCCGGAAACTGATCTTTCAGATCTCCGCCGTCGTCTTCATCAGTGGCTCGTTCCTGTGCGGTCTGGCCGGCAACATGACGTTCCTGATCGTGTGGCGCGGTGTCCAGGGCGTCGGAGCGGGCGGCCTGATGGTCACCGCGATGGCGCTGATCGCCGATGTGGTGCCCCTGCGCGAACGCGGCAAGTACCAGGGCATGATCGGCGCCGTCTTCGGCGTCGCCACCGTGATCGGACCGCTGCTCGGCGGGTTCTTCACGGACCAGCTCAGCTGGCGGTGGTGCTTCTACGTCAACGTCCCCATCGCGATCCTCGTCGTCGTCGCGGCCGCCCGGACGATCCCGGCGGTACGGGCCACGGGCAAGCCGGTCATCGACTACCTGGGCATCGCCCTGGTGGCCATCGGGTCGAGCGCGCTGATCCTGGCCACCAGCTGGGGAGGGAACGAGTACGCGTGGACCTCGCCCGTGATCGTCGGCCTGTTCGCGGGCGGCGCGGGCGCGCTGACCCTGTTCTGCCTGGCCGAGACGCGGGCCGTGGAACCGATGCTGCCGATGCGGCTGTTCCGCATTCCGGTCTTCTCGGTGTGCTCCGTCCTGAGCTTCGTCGTCGGGTTCGCGATGCTCGGCGCGCTGACCTTCCTGCCGACCTACCTCCAGTACGTCGACGGGGACTCCGCCACGATCTCGGGCGTCCGGACCCTGCCCATGGTCTTCGGGCTGCTGATCGCCTCCGTCTTCAGCGGCAACGCCACCAGCAAGACCGGCCGGTACCGGATCTTTCCGATCGTCGGATGCGCGGTCATGGCACTCGGCCTGTACCTGCTGTCGCTCATGGGGCCGGGGACCAGCACCTGGCTGGAGTCGCTGTACATGTTCGTGCTCGGCACGGGCATCGGCCTGTCGATGCAGGTGCTGACGATCGCCGTGCAGAACACCGTCGACTACGCCGACCTGGGCACGGCCACCTCCGGAGTCACGTTCTTCCGTACGCTGGGCAGCGCCTTCGGGACGGCGGTCTTCGGAACGATCTACGCGAACCATCTGGGGCCCGAACTGGAGGCCGGGGTCACGGAGGCGGCGCGGCTCACGGGAGCGGATCCGGAGCAGCTGGCCAGGGCCGCGTCGAGTCCGGAGGGGGTGCACGGGCTCGATCCGGGGGCCGCGGGACCGGTGATCGACGCGTACGCGCAGGCCCTGCAGGCGGTGTTCCTCTGGGGCGTGCCGATGGCGGTGTTCGGGTTCGTCGTCGCGCTCTTCCTCAAGCAGGTCAAGCTGCGCGACAGCGCCCGGGCCGGGTCCACGGACATGGGCGACGGCTTCGGCTCTCCGGCCACGGCCTCCGGGGACTCGGCGAAGCTGCTGGAGCTGGCGGTCGGCAAACTCGTGCGGAACATGGGGCCGGACACGGCGCGCGCGATCGTCGAGGCCTCCGACACCCGGCTGGACATGGCGGGAGCGTGGGCGGTGATGCACGTGGAATTGATGACCCGGACGGTCGGTCACGCCAGCATCGGGCTGATCGCCGGACGCCGGTCGCTGCCGCCCGAGGTACTGCTCCCGGTCTTCGACCGGATGATCGAGGAGGGCTTCCTCAGTCGCGAGGGCAGCTTCTTCACCCTCACCCGGGCCGGGGAGCGGGAGGCCGGCGTCATCTCGGCCGCCTGGGCCACATGGCTCGGCGACCAGCTGGAGAAGGACCGGGGGCGGCCGCGGAGCGCCGAACTGCGGGTGGCGGCGGACGCGATCGCCAAGCGGCTGCTGGCCGAGGACCTGGGTGAGGGGAACTTCGCGCCGAGGCTGGTGGTACGGAGGTAGGGCGGGTCGAGCCCGGCCCGTCCTGCGCGACCGGTCAGGGCGTGAGCCTTCAGGCGCTGCCGGTCGGGTAGTCGTACGAGGGGACGTGCGGCAGTGTCGTGAGGTCCGGGCGCCAGGCGCGCAGCACCGCCGCCGACGGGGCGTACAGCGCCGCGGGGATCTCGGCGGGGGCGAACCACTGCCAGCGGGCGATCTTGTCGGGCTCGGTGACGGTGGGGACTCCCTCCGCCGTAGTGGTGACGGCGGCGGCCGTGAGGCGGGTCAGGCCGGACGTCGCCTCGATCTGGACGGAGAGCACACGGATCCCCTCGGGGGCCGCCCGCAGGTCCGTCTCCTCGGCGAGTTCCCGGGCCGCGGCCTGCTCGAAGCCCTCACCGGGGTCGACCTTCCCGCCGGGCAGCTCCCAGCGGCCGTCGTGCGCCTGGCCGAGCAGCACCCGCCCGTCCGGGCCGAGGACGACCAGTCCGACGCCGACGACGGCGTTGGGCTGGGGCACGGCCCGCTCGGGGCGTTCGTCGGTGGGGGTCATGGGCGTCCTTCCGGTGGGGTGGCGGGCCGGGCGCGGACATGGATCCGCTCTCCCTGGGGACCGAAGAGGCTGAGGAACTCCGCCGCCTGCGGACCCGCGTTGAAGAAGGCGTGCGGGGTGCGGGTGTCGAACTCGGCGGCCTCTCCGGCGCCGAGCACGAGGTCGTGCTCGCCGAGCAGCAGCCGGACGCGCCCCGACAGCACGTACAGCCACTCGTAGCCCTCGTGGACCTTGAGTTCGGGCTCGACCGGCGGACCGTCGAGCGGCGGCAGGATCTGCTTGAAGGCGTGCACCCCGCCGAAGTTGCGGGTCAGCGGCACGTAGGTGTGGCCGTGCCGGACGAAGGGGCGCGGGCGGATCCGGGGATCCCCGGTCTCCGGGGCTCCGACCAGCTCGTCGAGCGCCACACGGTGCGCCCTGGCGAGCGGAAGCAGCAGCTCCAGCGTCGGCCTGCGCTGCCCGGACTCCAGCCGCGAGAGGGTGGAGAGCGAGATGCCGGTGGTTTCGCTGAGCTGGGCCAGCGTGGTGCCGCGCTGTCGGCGCAGGGCGCGCAGCCGCGGGCCCACGGCGGTGAGTACGCCGGCGAGTTCCTCGTCCTGCTCCTCGGTGGCCATGTCTCCATTTGCCACTTCGGCAAGAACATTTGTCAAGTGGACCCCGAGGGCGGACGCTCACGGGTATGGACAACGCAAGGGACAGGTCGTTCGACGTGGTGGTCGTGGGTGGCGGGGCCGCCGGGCTGGCCGGGGCTCTGACCCTGGTCCGGGCCCGCCGTTCGGTGCTGGTGATCGACTCGGGCAGCCCGCGCAACGCCCCGGCCGCGCACATGCACGGATACCTCGGGCAGGACGGGGAGAGCCCGTCCGGCCTGCTGGCCAAGGGGCGCGCGGAGCTGGCCGGCTACGGCGGGGAGATCCGGCCGGGCACGGTCGTCGCCGCGGACCGGCTGCCCGACGGGAGTTTCCTGGTCCGCTGCGGGGACGGCTCGACCGTCCGGGCGGGGCGGTTGCTGGTCGCCACCGGTCTGGTGGACGAGCTTCCCGCGGTGCCGGGCCTCGGGGCGCGCTGGGGGCGGGACGTGCTGCACTGCCCCTACTGCCACGGGTGGGAGGTCAGGGACCAGCCGGTCGCGGTGCTGGCCGACGGCCCCGTCGCCGTGCACCAGGCGCAGCTCTGGCGGCAATGGAGCCGGCGGACCACCCTGCTGGCGCACACCTGGCGGCTCACCGGCGAGGACCGGGAACTGCTGGCGGCCCTGGGCGTCCGGGTCGTCGAGGGCGAGGTGACCGGCCTCGCGGTCGAGGACGACCGGCTGACCGGGGTGACCCTGGCCGACGGCGCCGTGACGGAGTGCCGGGCCCTGGTGGTGGCCCCGCGGTTCACCGCCCGGTCGGGTGTCCTGACCAGTCTGGGCCTGCCGGCCGTCGCCGTGGAGCGGGACGGCCACGTGATCGGCACCTGTGTCGAGTCCGACCCCGCCACGGGAGCCACCGCGCTTCCGGGGGTCTGGGTGGCGGGCAATGTGACCAGCCCGATGGAGAAGGTCGCGGGCGCGGCCGCCCAGGGCGTGAGTGCCGCCGTCGCCGTCAACACCGACCTGATCGAGGCGCAGACGCGCCGGGCGGTGGCGGCCCACCGTGCGGAGGCGGGCGTGGGTGCGGGCTGAGTCCGTCGGCGGGATGGAGGGAGGCGGGTGGCGGGGGCCGAGCCGCGGCTGAGAGGGTCGGCGTACGGCTGCATATCGGACAACTGTGCGGGTTTCGGACTGCTTCAGTTCGCGCAGGCTCTGAGCGGTGTGATCGTCGTACGGTCCAACGGCTCGGGGGGACTCTCCATGGCACATGTGCTGGTCATCGGTGGAGGTGTCGCGGGGGCGGCCACCGCCCTGCTCGTTGCGCGGCGGGGACACACGGCGGAACTGTTCGAGCGCGATACGCGCGCCCCGGGCACCGCACTGGACCGTGACTTCTTCGGCTGGCGGCGGCCGACCGTACCGCAGGCGGCCCAGCCGCACGCGCTGCTGGGGGCCGCCCGCACCGTCCTGCGGGACGAACTGCCCGACGTCTACGCGGAGATGCTGCGCCTCGGCGCCCGCGAACGGCATGAACTGGACTGGTTCGACGTACGGCCCCCCGCGCTCCCGGGCGACGAGGACCTCGTCATGCTGCAGGCCCGGCGCATCGTGCTGGAGAGCGCACTGGCCACGGCGCTGCGCGCGGAACCGGGGGTCGTCGTGCGCTACGGGGAGCCGGTCACCGGACTGATCACGGCCGCGGCGCCTTCTGTGCTCTCGGCGCATCCGGCGCATCCGGCGCATCCGGCGCATCCGGCGCATCCGGAGCGATCGGGCCCCTCGGAGTCGGAGGCCCCCGAGCCGTACGCGACCGCCGGGATCCGGATCACGGGCGTGACCACCGAGGCCGCGAGCCATCCGGGAGACCTCGTCGTGGACGCGGGCGGGCGGCGCGGGGGCCTCGAGCGCAGGCTGGCCGCGGTGGGCTGCCGGCCGCCCGTCGTGGAACGGCACCGCACGGGGCTCGCGTACTTCTGCCGCTGGTACCGGCTGCCCGAGGGCATGGACGAGGGGCCGCACCGGCCCTGGGCGGTGACCGGCGGGGCCTTCGCCGGGTGCGCGGTCTTCCCGGCCGACAACCGCGTGTTCGCCGTGACGCTGTTCGTGCACACCACGGACACCACGCGCTCGGCGCTGCGCGACCCCGTGCTCTTCGAGCGGGCGGCGCGCGCCTTCGCGCCCGGCGCGGCCTGGCTGGCCCTGGGCGCCGAGCCGCTGTCGGCCGTACTGGCCACGGCGAGCCTGGACAACCGGTGGAGCGCGCTGGTCGACGAGCAGGGACCGGTGGTGACCGGGCTGGTGCCGGCCGGGGACTCGATCACGCACACCAATCCGACCCTCGGGCAGGGCACCTCGCTCGCCCTGTGGGCCGCGCTCAGGGTGGCCCGTACGGCGCACCGGGACCCGGGATCGGCGCGGTTCGCCGTCGACCACCATGCCTGGGCGATGCGCACCCTCAAGCCGTGGTTCGACTTCCAGGTGGTCGCCGACGCGGCCATCGGGGAGCGGTTCGCGACTCGGGCCGGGCGCACGGGGACGGCGCGCGAGGTGGCCGCGTTGTTCGACTGCGCGCTGGAGGATCCCGAGGTGATGCGGGCGCGCGCCAGGGTCCGGCACCTGGCGGAGCCCCCGGAGCGGGCGTATGCGGATCCGGGGGTCCGGGCCCGGGTGGCGCGCTGGCTGGCGGCGCGGCCGGACTACGCACCGAACGAGGTGGGGCCGGACCGGGAGGAGTGGGAGAAGCTCACGGCGGGATGAGGCGCGGTGAGGGCGTGCCGGCCGTGTTGGCCGTGCCGGCCGCGTGCCGGGGCGGGCGGGGGAGTGCCGGGCGCGTGCCGGGGAGCGGGCGGGGAGCGGGTGGGGAGCGGCGGTTCAGCCGGCGCTTTCGCCGGCTGAACCGAGCACCTCGGCGAGGTCGTAACCGACGACCTCCTCCAATTGGGCGTAGGTGCAGCTCTCCGGCGTCCGGTCGTCCCGCCAGCGGCGGAACTGGGCGGTGTGCCGGAAGCGGTCGCCCTCCATGTGGTCGTAGGCCACCTCGACGACCCGCTCGGGGCGCAGCGGCACCCAGGACAGGTCCTTCTTGCCGGTCCAGCGGCTCTGCGCGCCGGGCAGCCGGGCGCTCTCGTGGGCGGACTCCTCGGCCCAGGCGGCCCACGGGTGACCGGTCGGGTCGGGCATCCGCAGGGGTTCGAGTTCCTCCACCAGCTCGGCGCGGCGCTTCATGGGGAAGGCGGCGCACACGCCGACGTGCTGGAGGGTGCCGTGGGCGTCGTGCAGGCCGAGCAGCAGCGATCCGACAATCGGACCGCTCTTGTGGAAACGGAAACCGGCGACGACGACGTCGGCGGTACGTTCGTGCTTGATCTTGTACATGAGGCGGGCGTCGGGCCGGTAGAGGAGACCGAGGGGTTTGGCGATCACTCCGTCGAGCCCGGCGCCCTCGAACTGCTCGAACCACTGCTGCGCGAGCGCGGGATCGGTGGTGGCGGGCGCGAGATGGACGGGGGGACGGGCAGTGGAGAGGGAGCGGACCAGGGCGGCACGGCGGTCGGCGAGCGGGGTGTCGAGGAGTGACTCGTCGCCGAGCGCGAGCAGGTCGAAGGCGATGAAGCTGGCGGGGGTCGTCTCGGCCAGCAGGGCGACGCGGGACTGTGCGGGATGGATCCGCTCGGTCAGCCGGTCGAAATCGAGCCGCCCGCCATGAACGATCACGATTTCGCCGTCCACGACGCAGCGGTCGGGCACATTGTCCTTCAGTGCCTCCGCCAGCTCGGGAAAGTACCTGGTCAGGGTCTTGCCCGTGCGGCTGCCGAGCTCGATCTCGTCGCCGTCGCGATGGACGATGGCCCGGAAGCCGTCCCACTTGGCCTCGTACTGCATGCCGGGCGGGATCTTCGCCACGGACTTGGCGAGCATCGGTTTCACGGGCGGCATCACAGGCAGATCCATGTCTCCGATTCTGCGGTGGTACGTCCGGACCCGCCCGGTATGCGCGTATGACCGGGCCCGCCTACCGTGGCGCACATGGGTGCTGCCGGTAATGCGATCGAGCTGGACGCGGGCGGGCGGACGGTACGCCTGTCCAGCCCGGACAAGGTGTACTTTCCGGAGCGCGGGCTCACCAAGCGGCACGTGGCCGAGTACTACCTCGCGGTCGCGGACGGCATCACGCGGGCCCTGCGCAACCGGCCGACGACCCTGGAACGCTTCCCGGACGGGGTGGAGGGCGAGTCCTTCTTCCAGAAGAGGGCGCCGAAGAACCTCCCCGACTGGATTCCGACCGCCCACATCTCCTTCCCGAGCGGCCGCTCGGCCGACGAGATCTGCCCCACGGAGCCGGCCGCCGTTCTCTGGGCCGCCAACCTGGGCTGCCTCACGTTCCACCCCTGGCCGGTACGCCGCGAGGACACCGACCGCCCCGACGAGCTCCGGATCGACCTGGACCCGCAGCCGGGCACCGACTACCACCACGCGGTGGCGGCCGCCCACGAGCTGCGCGCCCTGCTGGAGGAACTGGGCCTGCGCGGCTGGCCCAAGACCTCGGGCGGCCGCGGGCTGCACGTCTTCGTGCCGATCGCCCCGCGCTGGACCTTCACCGAGGTCCGCCGGTGCGCCATCGCCCTCGGCCGGGAACTGGAGCGCCGGATGCCGGGCAGGGTCACGACGGCCTGGTGGAAGGAGGAACGCGGCGAGCGGATCTTCGTCGACTACAACCAGACGGCTCGCGACCGCACGATCGCCTCCGCCTACTCCGTCCGCCCCCGCCCGCACGCCCCGGTCTCGGCGCCGCTGCGCTGGGACGAGGTGGACGACGCGGAGCCCCGCGACTTCGACATCGTGACGATGCCGGCCCGCTTCGCCGAACTGGGCGACCTGCACGCGGACATGGACGACCACGCCTTCTCCCTGGACGCCGTACTGGAGCTGGCCGCCCGCGACGAGCACAAGCACGGCCTGGGAGACATGCCCTACCCCCCGGACTACCCCAAAATGCCGGGCGAACCGAAGCGAGTCCAGCCCAGCCGGGCCAAGCAGGAGGAGTGATCTGGGCGCTGGAGCGCGCAAGCCGCACCCCGGAAACAACACGAACGATCGTGCTAATATCTCCCCATGATCGCCTTTGCCGTCGGCATCTGGCCCCTCTGAGGAGATTCCGGAGAACCCGCGCATGCCTCTCATGGCTTCACTCCTGGGCACCACCCTCAACGTCACCGCCCGGTTCGCCCCCAAGCTCGCCGGACCCCCCGCCTTCGCCCTGTTCGTGCGGCCGCTCGGCCGCGCGCGGCTGCGTCCCGACGAGGCGGAGGTGATGGCGCAGGCCGAAACCGGCCGGATGGTCGTGAACGGCGCGGCCGTCACCACGTACCGCTGGGGCGACGGAGACCGGCCCGTCCTGATCGTGCACGGCTGGTCCTCACGCGCCTCGCGGTTCGCCGGCTTCGTCAAGGCCCTTCGGGCCCAGGGCCGCAGCGTGATCGCCTTCGACGGTCCCGGTCACGGGGAGTCCGGCGGCCGCGCCTCCACGATCGTCGACTACCGGGCCATCATCGGCCGACTGCACGTGGAGCACGGCGAGTTCTCGGCCGTCGTGGCCCACTCCTTCGGTGTGCTCGCCACCTTCTTCACGCTCCGGGAGGGCGTCAAGGCCGACCGTGTCGTCGCCATCGGGGGCGTAACCGAATTCGACTACCTCGTGGACCGGTTCTGCACCCAGCTGAACCTGGGCGAGAGGGCCCGGGGTGCGCTGCGCACCCATGTCGAGCAGCGACTCTTCCCCGGCGAACCCGACGTCTGGCACCGCCTCGACGCCGGCCGCCGTCCCGCCGACATGCAGGCGACCATCCTCCTCGTCCACGACACGGACGACGACTTGGCCGCCCCCTCCCAGGCCCGCAGGATCGCCGACGCCTACGGCCCCCAGGCCCGCCTGGTGGAGACCACGGGACTGGGCCATCGCCGTATCCTGACCGACCCCGAAGTCATCGCGACGGCGGTCCGGTTCGCGATATCCGAGACCGCGGCCGCGGCCGTGCCCGCCTCCGCGCGACCCGCCTGAGAGGCGGGGTCAGGCATGTGAGGTGAAGGCGGGCGGGACTTCCGGGAGTTCGTCCGGCGCAGCCGCCACCGCGCGCAGCCGGCCGAGGATGCCCCGGCCGGCCCGCTCGTACGCCATCGGGTCCTCGTGGAGGACGGAATGGGCGTTGGCCAGCTCCATCAGGGCGATCAGCTCGAAGGTGAGCTGCGGAACCTCCGATGCGTCGACCCCGTCCCGGAAGCCGCCCGCCAGCCGTGCCTCGTCGAGGATCCGCTCGATGTACCGCGTCCAGTCGGACCGCACCCTGGCGATCTCGTCGCGTACGGGGCCGGGCCGCGCGTCGAACTCCGCGGAGACGCCGTAGAAGAAGCACCCGCCGGGGAAGATGCGGCGCCCGGAGTAGTCGAGCCAGCGCTCGCACACCCGCCACACCTTGGAGACGCCGTCGGGGTCCGTGTGCACGGGACGCACGACCTGGGCGACGAAGACGTCCACCGCGGCGCGGACGGTGGCCAGCTGCAGATCCTCCTTGGAGCCGAAGAGGGCGAAGACGCCGCTCTTGCTCAGGCCGAGATCCGCGGCGATCTTACCCAGGGACAGGCCCTCCAGGCCGTCCACGGAGGCGATGCTCATCGTCCGGTCGAGAACGGTCCGCCGCGTCTGGTTGCCTCGTTCCACACGTCCGTCTGCCATGGGGTCATCTTACCGAACGCACGGTCGTTCACTCTGTTGTCCGCCCCCCGGGGCGAGGGCCACTGTCAGTGGGGGGTGCGATGCTCATGCTCGTATGGCAGCCCTTCGAGGGCGGAACGGACGCGATGGCCATGCCGGCCGGCACGACGGACGAAGCGGCCTTCGGTTGCCCGGTCCCGGTATCGGCGGACCCGGTGGAGGATGCCGAACGGCTGTACTGGACGCCTTACTTCGAGGCCGCCGACTGACCCTTCGGGGCGTGGTTCGCGGTCATAGCCGGCGCGCTGGCCTCGGGACCGTGGCGGGCTGTTGATCAGTCGTTGATAGGACGTCCATCCGCGGCGGTGAGTATCTCCGGCATGTCGATGAACACCACTGCCGCAGCCACTGACACCGCCTGGTACGACCTCGCCCTGTGCGCCCAGACGGGCCCGGGCTTCTTCTTCCCGGAGCCGGGCTCGTCCCTGCGCGACGCGAAGCGGCTGTGCGGGGCGTGCGAGGGGAGGGCGGCATGCCTGGAGTATGCGCTCGCCAATGACGAGCGCTTCGGTGTCTGGGGCGGCCTCTCGGAGGCGGAGCGCCTCGCGTTGCGCCCCCGCCGCGGTTGATTCAGGTGCGCGTCGCCTTCCCACTGGCCCGGACCAGCCCCACCCTCCGGGCGAGGCCGAACCCCTCGCCACCGCACTCCTCGCGGCGGGGCGTGTGGGGTACGACCCGCACGGGGTAGTGCCCTCCGACGGGCGACACGACCCCGCCGAAGCGGGGGTCGCCTGCGAACCAGATCCGGTCCGGGTGGTCGTTCTCCCGCTCGGCGAGCGCGACGGGGAAGGGGAGGATCCGGAACGTGGCCGTGAAGTCGTCCTTGAACGGGATGACGATGGTCGCGGGGCTGCCGGGGGGTCGTACAGGGTGCCGGCACGACCACTCGTGCCAAGGGTAGGCCTGGAGTACGGCGGCGACCCGGCGTCGACGGAAGTAGGCGATGACCACCCACGGGAGGTAGGGGGACACGAGCATGGTGATGAGGGCGAAGCACGTTCCGGCATGGGGGATGCGGTTGATGCAGGCCAGAGCCGTCAGCGGAGGACCGCCCAGGCTGAGCACCCAAATGAGGCGGCGGATCACCAAGCGCTTGTAGCCGACCGTAGTCGGAGGGTGGTCCCAGGCCACCTTGGCGAGTGCCAGGCTCACAGGAGTACCTCGAGAATGCGTGAGGTCGCGGCCGCCGTCGGCACACTCGGTTCGGGGTCGGAGAAGAGAATGGTGTGCGCGACCGCTTCGAGGATGTCCGTGTAGGCGTCGGCGTGTTGGGTGGAGGAGCTGGTCAGGTCGAGGACCAGCAGGTGGAGTCCATCCGGATGCACGGTTGCGACTCTGGCCTGAAAGAGACGATGTTCCACATCGGGGACGGACATGATCCCTGCGACCAGGCAGCACGGAAGAGCCGACGGCACGTCGATGAACCGGCGGATGCAGCTGGTCCACAACGGGGAGCGGGAGATGGCCAGGGCCGTACGTGCCACGGTGAGCCTGGGGTTGGGCTGTCCGGCAGGCCGGACGGTCAAAGAGAACAAAGATGTGGTGACGCCCCCTGGGTCCTCGGGGTGGAGGCCGATCGCGGTGTGCACGACATCGTGCCCTGCCAGTTCCTCAAGGTCATCCACGAGCTGAGACAGTTCCCGTTGCGCGTCGGAGCTGCCCAAGGCCTCGGCGAACGCGTTCAATGACGCCCTGTCTCCGGGGCCGATGGAGTGGAAGCCCGCAGGCAGGCGGAACCAGATGGGCGGGACGGAGCTCTGGTGTGTCACGGCCTCAGCACCGACCAGACGTGGCCCGACTTCTTGATGGCTGAGGGAGCGTCGTCAAGAACTCCTCGGGCACCGTCCACCGATGTCGAGCCGTGTTCGAGCGTTTCTTCGTCCGAGATGTACCCGGTTGCAGCAGTCACAGCACCTGTGCCGGCCACGGCCACCCCCACCCCGTCTCTGGTGCCTTGGCTTGATGTCTGCAACGCCCATCCTGTGAGAGGGCTGTCCATCTGGCGCAAGTCATCGGCGGTGGACCACGCCGTTTGCCTGAACGCGGTGGCTCCAGGCGCGAGGCCCGTCAGTGCACTGCCCTCCGGGGCGGCCGCCATCGCCGCTCGGGCGGCGGCGGTGCCCGCCTTGGCTCCGGAGGCGACCGCTGCCACACCGGGCACTGTGCCGGCAGCGTCTCCGATCAGTGTGACTCCGCTCTTCCAGAAGTCCGCGTCGAATTCGCCCTTGGTGAAGCCGTCCGACAGGGATTTACGGAACTTCGGGTCCGAGGTGTGCATCACCAGGGCCGCCAAGGACAGGCCGCTGCCGACGAGCATGATCGCCAGCCCGGCCGGCGGGCAGAGGAGGGCTACTCCGGCGCCGATCGCCCCGAGGATCGCCGACGCGTTCGACAACGCGTCCGCCGGGTCCTCCACGATCTTGTTCCAGATGGAGGCCAGCAAGCCCGGTTCCTTCGGGGCCAGCTTGTCCGTGGCGGCGTTCAGGGTCTGCGCCACCCGGCGGGCTGCCGCCGCGTGCTCCGTGGCGAGCTCCTGGGCCAGGCGGCGGGCGTCGGTGAGGGCTTCTTCCGTCTTGGCCGCGGCGGCCTGGGATTCGTAGCGCGCGGCCAGCTCGCGGTGGGCGACGAGGGTGTTGTGCCACCCCGTGAGCCGGCGGGCGGCCTCCGCGAGCGAGGCGTGGGCCGAGGCGAGGTAGCGGGGGAGGTCCCGCGAGAGAGAGGCGCGGAAGGCCGTCGCGGCCTCGCCCTGCCAGGCCGAGCTGTGGGAGACCAGGTCCTTCACGACGCGTGAGGCCTCCCCGAGGGAGGTCGCCGAGGCGCTGAGCTTCTTGGTCAGGGCCAGGACCGCGGCGGGATTCCCGGGGGCTGGATCGAAGCCCAGTGCCGCGTGGTCAGCCATGTGTGGCCGCCGCCCGGAGGAAGGCCGCGCGGATGGCCTCCTCCAGCTCCGCGTACTCCGCCGCGCTGCGGTCCACGCCCTCGCGTACGGCCTTGACGCGTTTGGTCAGCTCCCGCGTGCCATGGGCCCACCGCTCCTGGAAACGGTCGCACGCCGCGTCGAGGTCCGCCGTACCCAGCTGGTCGGGCCGTACGTGGTCCAGCGCGCGCCTGGCCTCCCGCAGGGAGGCCAGGGAGGTGTCGAGGGCGTGCGTCAGACGGGTCAGCTGGTCGATGTCCACCTGGAGCGAGGTCATGACGCGAAACCCTGGCAGAGCACGGCCCTGCCAGGGCAATCGGCATCACTCGCCAGAGCGAGCGGAAATCGGTCAGGCCGTACCGGTCAACCGTGGTGGGTCAGGCGGTACGCGTCGGCCCGTGTCGGTCGGCCCGAGTCGGTCAGCCCGTGTCGGGTCAGCCCTTGCGAGCCGCGATGCGCGCGGCGCGGGCGGCCAGGCGCTCGTCGAACTTGCGGGCCTCGGAGTCCAGGCCGTTCATGAACAGGCCGAGCTCCTCCTGAGCCTTCCGGCCCTCGGGGCCGAGGCCGTCGATGTCCATGATCTTCAGGAACCGGATCACCGGGCTCAGCACGTCGTCGTGGTGGATCCGCAGGTTGTACACCCCGCCGATCGCCATCTGCGCGGCCATCCGCTCGAAGCCGGGCATGCCGTGCCCGGGCATCCGGAAGTTGACCACGACGTCCCGCACGGCCTCCATGGTCAGGTCCGGGGCGAGCTCGAAGGCCGCGCCCAGCAGGTTGCGGTAGAAGACCATGTGCAGGTTCTCGTCCTGCGCGATGCGCGCCAGCATCCGGTCGCAGACCGGGTCACCGGACTGGTGGCCGGTGTTGCGGTGCGAGATGCGGGTGGCGAGCTCCTGGAACGCCACGTACGCCACCGAGTGCAGCATGGAGTGGCGGTTGTCGGACTCGAACCCCTCCGACATGTGCTGCATGCGGAACGCTTCGAGCTTGTCCGGGTCCACGGCGCGCGAGGCAAGCAGGTAGTCGCGCATCACGATGCCGTGGCGGCCCTCCTCGGCCGTCCAGCGGTGCACCCAGGTGCCCCAGGCGCCGTTGCGGCCGAAGAGCGTCGCGATCTCGTGGTGGTAGCTGGGGAGGTTGTCCTCGGTCAGCAGGTTCACGACCAGCGCGATCTTGCCGATGTCGGTGACCTTGGACTGCTCCGGGTCCCAGGCCTCGCCGTCCTCGAAGAAGCCGGGGAAGTTCCGGCCGTCGCTCCACGGGACGTACTCGTGGGGCATCCAGTCCTTGGTGACCTTCAGATGGCGGTTGAGCTCCTTTTCGACCACTTCTTCCAGCGCGAACAGCAGCTTGGCGTCCGTCCACGCCTCCGAGCTGCCGAGGTGGGGAGAGGTGATCGTCACGGGTACTCCTGGGTGCAAAGCGAATTACCTACGGTTCCGTAGCCTACGGAGTCGTAGGTTAAGCGCGACATCAAGGTCAGCCAAGCCCCGAGTGGGTGTATGCCCGGTTACATCCGGTTATTTATGCAGTTTGTGAGCCCTCTGAGGTGTGAGTGGAGGGCCAGAATCACGCCAGCAGGTGGTGCGGCGCCCTGCCTTGACGGCTGAAATTGGTACATAGGGGGCGTCGATTTTGAGCCGTGCGGGCTGCCCGGCCGCGTCGTGTCCAGGGCTGACGCATCGACGGGTCCCCTCCGCCGGGTTACGCTACGCTCGGTAGTACAAGTAATACAGGGGGCGATCCCACGGCCCCGCATGACCACTCCACGACCACGCCACGACCACTCCGGTCTTTGATCGCTACGCCGTCGGTCACACCGCCGTCGACCGCGCCGCCGTTGATCACACCGCCGTCGACCGCGCCGTCGTCGATCACACCCGTACTTGGAGCAGCACGATGATGGGCACTCTCCGTGGCCTGCGGTCGGTCCACGAGCCTCGGCAGGTCCCGCCCGAGGTGGAGAAGCTGAACTACGCGGTGCGCCTGCCCGGCGGCGCGTCCTGCGTGGGCACCGCCCGCTGCGCCGTCCGGTCGCTGGTCCTCCGGCACGGCCTGGGGGAGCTGTCCGACACCGCCAGCCTTGCCGTCTCCGAACTGGTCGCGTGCGCCCACGGGTTCACCCCCGATCAGGAGATGATGCTGAAGGTCCGCTGGCAGTTCGACGCGCTGCGGATCGTCGTCTACGACCAGCACCCCGTGCACTCCTCGCCCGAGGTGAGCGAGGAGTGCCGGCGCCGGCGCAGTCGCGGGATGTGGCTGCTCGCGGCGGCCGTCGGCGCCTGCGGCGGGGACTGGGGCCTGACCCCCGTCCTGACCGCCGCGGGAGGCACCAAGTCCTGGGCACTCCTGCCGGGTTAGCGCCCAGGGGATGACCGGCCGAACCTGCGGGAGACCGGCCGGTCGCGGTATGAACCGGCCGAGCCTGCGGTATGAACCGGCCGAGCGGCCGACCGGCCCGCACCGACCCGCCCGTCGGGTGGTCACCCGTCACTCGTGCCAGAGCGTCCCCCGGACCTCCTCGGCCGAGGACGGCCGCAGCTCGCCGTCCAGCAGAAGCCAGCGCGTGACGCCGATCGACTCCAGGAACGGCACATCGTGGCTCGCCACCACGAGCGCGCCCTCGTACGACTCCAGCGCGTCCGTCAACTGCCGCACGCTCGACAGGTCCAGATTGTTCGTCGGCTCGTCCAGCATGAGCAGCTGCGGAGCGGGCTCCGCCAGCAGCAGCGCCGCCAGCGCCGCACGGAACCGCTCGCCGCCCGACAGGGTGCCGGCCGGCCGGTCCGCCCGTGCACCCCGGAAGAGGAAGTGCGCGAGCCGCGCCCGGATCAGGTTGTTCGTGGCCTGCGGGGCGAACCGCGCCACGTTCTCCACCACCGAACGGCCGTCGTCCAGTACGTCGAGGCGCTGCGGCAGGAAACGCGTGGTCACGTGCGCCTCCGCCGCCCCGGACACCGGCGCGAGCTGACCCGCGACCGTGCGCAGCAGCGTGGTCTTGCCCGAGCCGTTGCGGCCCACCAGGGCGATCCGCTCCGGGCCCCGCAGCTCCCACTCGCCCCGTACGGCGGCCCCGTGGACCAGACGCAGATCGCTCAGCGTCAGGACGCGACGCCCCGGCGGGACCCGGGTTGCGGGCAGTTCGATCCTGATCTCGTCGTCGTCGCGCACCGCCTCCACCGCCTGGTCCAGGCGTTCCTTCGCCTGCGCCAGCTTCTCGGTGTGCATGATCCGGTGCTTGCCGGCCGACTCCTGCGCCGCTCGCTTGCGCGCCCCCATCACGATCTTCGGCTCGCGCTTGTTCTCGTACATCTTCTGGCCGTACCGCTTGCGCCGCGCCAATTTGACCTGGGCGTCGGCCAGTTCGCGCTTCTGTCGCTGTACGTCGGCCTCCGCGACCCGGACCATCCGCCCGGCCGCCTCCTGCTCGGCGGCGAGCATCTCCTCGTAGGCCGTGAAGTTCCCCCCGTACCAGCGGACTTCGCCGTCGCGCAGGTCGGCGATCTGATCGACCCGCTCCAGCAGCTCCCGGTCGTGGCTGACCAGGAGCATCACCCCGGACCAGGACTCGACCGCCGCGTACAGGCGGCCCCGGGCCTGCAGGTCCAGGTTGTTGGTGGGCTCGTCCAGCAGCAGGACGTCGGGACGCGCGAGCAGCAGGGCGGCAAGCCGCAACAGTACGGACTCGCCGCCCGAGAGCTCGCCGGCGGTGCGGTCCAGCCCGATCCGGCCGAGACCCAGCTGGTCGAGCGTGGCAAGGGCCCGCTCCTCCACGTCCCAGTCGTCGCCGACCGCGGCGAAGTTGGCCTCGGTGGCCTCGCCCGCCTCGATGGCGTGCAGGGCGGCGCGGGTGCTGCGGATGCCGAGCGCCTCGTCCACCCGCAGCGCCGTGTCGAGGGTGACGTTCTGCGGGAGGTGGCCGACGGAGCCGACGACGGACGCCTGGCCCTCGGAGGGCGTCAGGTCACCGGCGATCAGCTTCAGCAGGGTGGACTTCCCGCAGCCGTTGAGCCCGATCAGGCCGGTGCGGCCGGGGCCGACGGCAAGGTGGAACCCGTCGAAGACGGGAGTGCCGTCGGGCCAGTCGAAGGACAGGTCGGAGCAGGTGATGAAAGCAGGGGCGTGACTCATGGAGGCCTCCAGGTTGCGTGAGTGGTGCGTGCAACGCGGGGAGACAGCCGACGCTCGGATGGTGACGGTGGTCGGTGTCTCGAACCTCAGACGAGCAATGTCCTGCTCCGTTTCGACGGCGATGGGGCGTCTACGAAGCTACGGGCGGCCGGAGCCGCCCGCAATCGAATAACGGGCGGTGCGTCAGCAGGTGTCGCGCATCAGCTCGGCCAGGCTGTGGTCCATGTCCAGGTAGAGGTGTTCGAGGCCGGGCGCGACCACGGCCGCGGCCCGCTCCAGGAACCGGTGCAGCTCGGCCGTCAGCATCAGCACGATCGCGACGCCCTCCGGGGCATGGAACTCGATCGTGGTCCGGTCGCCGTCGTACGGGCGCACGCGTACGTCGCCGCAGCCCGTGGGCCGGTCCAGCCCCGACTCCAGCAGTTCGCGCGAGAAGGTCCAGGAGACCTCGACGCCCTCCAGCGTCGCCGGGGCGGGGAAGGCCATGCGCACGGCGAACGGATCCGCGCGGTCGTAGCAGAGGGTGACGGGAACGGTCTCGACCTTTGGCGCGGTGGCGACCAGACGGGCCTGTGCGGCCTGCTCGATGACGGTGATCAAGGCTCACTCCCTTGCGGCGGATCTGCAGCCGGACTGAGGGGTGGAGCCCGGCAATGCGATAGACGCGGGAAATGGCGGTTCCGTGCACGGGTGGTTGCGTGACCTGTGTCACCGATTGGCTGGAACCCGTCCGTCTGATCGCACAGAGTGACGGGGAGGGCGGAAGATCAGGGGTTCCCGCAGGGATCGGAGGGTTCGCAGAAGGGCTGGTTACCGCTCACTCCACAGGCGCAAAGGACTCTGGACGACATATTGAACGGTGCGTTAGCTTCCGGCGCCATGAGACTTCTGGGAATTGGCATGAGCGCGGCAGCCCTGCTGGTGGGGGTGCTGGCCGCCCCCGCCCAGGCCGACACGGGCCGGGACCCGGCGGCGCAGGGCTTACGCGGCGCGGGCTGGGCGCTGAAGGACACCGGGAAGGACGCCCGCTTCCGAGGGCTGGCGGCCGTCAGCCGCACCGCGGCCTGGGTGGCCGGTTCCAAGGGAACGGTGCTGCGCACCCTGAACGGCGGCCGCAGCTGGCAGGACGTCTCCCCGCCCGGTGCGGTCGCGGAGGGGCTGGAACTGCGCGACATCGAGGCCTTCGACGCGCGCCGCGCCGTCGCCCTGTCCATCGGGGAGGGCGAGGCCTCCAGAGTGCTGCGCACCGAGGACGGCGGTACCACCTGGACCGAGACCTTCCGCAACCCCGACCCGCGCGCCTTCTACGACTGCCTGACCTTCTTCGACGCCCGGCACGGGCTGGCGATGAGCGACCCGGTGGACGGGAGGTTCCGCATCCTGTCCACGGACGACGGCGGCCGGAACTGGCGGGTTCTGCCGAACGCGGGCATGCCCGACGCCCTGCCGGGCGAGGCGGGCTTCGCGGCAAGCGGCCAGTGCCTGGTCAGCGCGGGCCCGCGCGACGTCTGGCTGGCCACGGGCGGCGGCGCGAGCGCGCGCGTCCTGCACTCCGCGGACCGCGGCCTGACCTGGCGGGTCGCCGAATCCACCGTCCCGGCGGGTGACCCGGCGCGAGGCGTCTTCGCCCTGGCCTTCCGGGACCGTACGAGGGGACTCGCGGTCGGCGGCGACTACCGCACCGGCCAGGCCTCCCCGCAGGCCGCCGCCGTGTCCGCGGACGGGGGACACACCTGGCGCCAGGCGCAGACCCCGCCGCCGGCCTACCGCTCGGGCGCGGCCTGGTACCCGTACAGCCGGGGAACGGCCCTCGCGGTGGGGCCCACCGGTACGGACGTGACCACGGACGGGGGCCGTGGCTGGCGCTCGCTGGAGACGGGTTCGTTCGACACCGTCGACTGTGCACCCGACACGGGCTGCTGGGCGTCCGGGGAGAAGGGCCGAGTGGCCCGGCTGGAGCACCTCGGCTGAGCCGAGGCGCTCCCGCCGGTCCACCTGCGCCGGCTACATCACCGGGTTCTCGCGCACCGTCGACAGGTCCGCCGACGTCCTCGTGGCGATGAACTCGGTGATGCGGTAACTGCAGACACCCGCCACCGAGAAGGGGTCCTCGGCCGCGATCTTCTCGATCTCGGCCCGGGACACCCCGCCGGCCAGGATGACGCCCCCGTCGCGCGGGACCTTGCGTCCCGAGGCGAGGAAGACGCCGGAGGCGTAGTAGCCGTCCAGCCAGGCGATGTGGGCGTCCATCTGGTCTTCGACGGCTTCGATGGGCGCGATGTAGGTGAGCTCCATGACGAACATGATCGCCAGGCTACTCTTCGCACCATCATGACGAGTGTGAAGACCCCCGCCGACGAGGCCGAGGCCCGGGCGATACAGGATGAACTGCGCCATCAGGTCGTGCTCTCCGAGCCCGGCCCGCCACCCGGCCGCGGTCTCGTCGCGGGAGTCGACGTCGCCTACGACGATGCGCGCGACCTGGTCGCCGCGGCGGCCGTGGTCCTCGACGCCGCCACCCTGGAGGTCGTCGAGGAGGCCACCGCCGTCGGGCACGTCAGCTTCCCCTACGTTCCGGGACTGCTCGCCTTCCGCGAGCTGCCGACCGTACTGGCCGCCCTCGACTCCCTGACCACCGAGCCCGGCCTCGTCGTCTGCGACGGCTACGGCCTCGCCCACCCGCGCGGCTTCGGCCTCGCCTGCCACCTCGGCGTGGTCACCGGACTCCCGGCCATCGGCGTCGCGAAGAACCCGTTCACCTTCACCTGCGAGGAGCCGGGAGCCCGGCGCGGCGACGCCTCCGCGCTGCTCGCGGCCGACGGGGCCGAGGTGGGTCGGGCGCTGCGGACGCAGGACGGGATCAAGCCGGTCTACGTGTCCGTCGGGCACCGGGTCTCGCTGGACAACGCGTGCGCGCACACCCTGGCCCTGAGCCCGCGCTTCCGGATCCCCGAGACCACCCGCCACGCCGACTCCCTGTGCAGGAGGGCGCTGCGGGAGGCCTCGTGAGCGGGTGCGACGCCGCTGCGGGTGCCGGTGCCGGTGCCGATGCGGTTGCCCGTCGGGGTGCCGTCCCGGTGCCCGTGCCGGACCGTCAGCGGACGTCCGCCACCCGGAAGGTGATCCCCGCCTTCTGCAGCCGGTCGATCAGCGCGTCTCCCATGGCCACGGCCGTCGTCAGCTGTCCGGCGGCCTCCGGCAGGGCGTCGTGGGCCAGGCACAGCGCCGACTCGGCCAGCATCTTCGCCGTCTCCCCGTAGCCCGGGTCGCCGCCCGACACCTCGGTGAGTACGCGCCGTCCGCCGCCCTCGCCCACGAACCGCACGGTGAACCAGCTGCGCGCACGGCGTTCGGCGTCCGGCCCGCGGCCCGGCTCCCAGCGGTTCATCAACCACCGCCGGGCCGGCGGCACCTGGGCCAGGGCCACCGTCGCGCCCAGCGCCGCCGTACCGCCCACCGCGACCGGGAGGTGCTGGACGGAGGCGTAGTGCCGGTAGCGGAAGTCCGGACCGTAGCGCTCCAGCGCGGCCGCCGACCGGGCCACGATCTTCGGGTCGAGGGTGGGCAGCGGCAGCGCCCAGGTGCCGGTCTCGCGGCTGAACCGCGGGGCCCCCACCGGCCCGCGCGCCCGCCGCCCCAGCAGCCGGGGTTCGTGCAGCCGGCGGGCGCGGGCGGCCGCCAGGGTCTGGGGGCCGCGGGAGAGCGCGGTCAGCGCGGAGCTCAGGGTCCCGCCGGAGAAGAAGGCGTTGGACCGCATGAACCCGTCGACCGTCAGCGGAATCCCCTCCGGTAGCTGCCGGACGGTGAAGTACGCGCCGAGGTCGGCCGGAATCGAGTCGAAGCCGCAGGCGTGCACGATCCGCGCCCCGGTCTCCCGGGCCCGCGCGTCGTGCTCGACGTACATCCGGTCCACGAACTCCGGCTCGCCGGTGAGGTCCACGTAGTCCGTGCCCGCCTCGGCGCAGGCGGCCACGAGCTCCGCCCCGTACCAGACGTACGGACCCACCGTCGTGGCCAGCACCCGGGTGGATGCGGCCAGCTCGCGCACCGCCGCCGGGTCGGAGGCGTCCGCGCGCAGCAGCGGCAGCCCCGCGCACGCCGGATCGACCGCGGCCAGCCGTTCGCGCAGCCGCTCCAGCTTCGCGAGGTCCCGGCCGGCGAGGGCCCACCGGCAGCCGGCGGGCGCGTGCGCGGCCAGGTACTCGGCGGTCAGCGCCCCCACGAAACCGGTCGCGCCGAAGAGCACGACGTCGTAGGCCCGTTCGGCTCCCCGGTCAGGACCCCGTCCGGGTTCCCGTGCGGGCTGTTCCTGCCGATCCGTTGCGTTCATGACCGCTCCCTCCAGCTGGTGTCGGGGGCCGAGGCTAGCGCGGACCCTCACCGTGCGCGCACCCAGGTGCCCCTGTCCGGCGGGAAACGGGCGGGGGGCCCCGGGCCCGGCCCGCGGGGGGGGGTGGCCCGGGGCCCGGGGGGGGGGGGTGGGGCCGGGGGGGGGGTAGTTGGTGTATTAGAAGAAAAGGGA